>NZ_SPQR01000003.1:0-300000 GCF_004766055.1 Desulfosporosinus sp. Sb-LF
GGTATCCTGAAACGCGAGAAGTATTACGGGTACAAATTCACCAGCCGGGAGCACCTTGTTCAAGCCATTTCTGATTACATCTTCTATTATAATTATCGGCGTTTACAGCGCCGCTTGTATATTATGACGCCGATGGAGTTCTATATGCAGTACGTAAAGGCCGCATAAAGAATTGCTACCCGCTTTTTAGACGGGTAGCAATTCGGCAAACTTCGTTCTATTTTTTCATTGTCCTATTGACGGGGTGCACACCACAAATTGTTTATTACTCCACTATTTCCTCCACCCTCATCCCGCTCTTCAACTCAAAAACAAAATGCATTGATGTGAGAATTTCTATCTTCTCAACCAACGCATTAAATAATTCTTCATTAAACTCTTCCAATAGTGAATCCCTGCTGTAATCAATTCCACAATTTCATCAAACCTTTGCTTCAACACATTTCTTTCATCCCCTCTTTAGTCCTAGCGTAAAAATCCCAACGGTAATGAAAACAATTACAACCCCATTACAACTACAGATAAGACTCGGATGTTATCATAGCCTTTTCTTGCGTTCCAAACGCGCATGAAAGGTCCCTTCACACGTCGTTCCATCACAATTAGAGCAACCCAAATTTTCCGTATTTTACAACTGAGAACAAGCAACATGTACCGATCACGCCGTATTACCGCCCAATTATAACTTGAAGGTTTTCTGGTCAAAAGCTATTCAGCGACACTTGGTGAGAAGATCGGAGCCAAGACAGTGAATCAATTGAAATTTTTATTCGTTTTGGAATTGCTCAGAACTTAAAATAATATATAATAATGAATAGAAGAAATGCTTACAATTTGTTCCAGAAGTTGCACTGAAAGTTGCGCACTGCTGAAGAGCACATTGTATGCTGTAGGAGGTAAAAGCAAGATGATTGAAGAACAATTTAAGGAAAGATATAAAGCAGGAAATACTCCTTGGGATATTGGCAAACCTGATTTCAACCTTATTCAGACTGTAACAACAATGGACATAAAACCCTGTAATGTATTGGAAATCGGATGCGGAACTGGCAATAACTCCATATGGCTTGCCCAAAAAAACTTTAATGTTATTGGTATTGATGCTTCAGAGATTGCAACACAGAAAGCTTTAGAGAAAGCTTCAAAAACCAATGTGAATTGTACTTTTATTGAGATTAACTTTCTTAACAACAAAATTGAAGGCGCACCATTTGACTTTGTGTTTGATAGAGGTTGTTTTCATGTATTTAATTTGGATCAAGAACGAAAAATATTTGCTGAAAATGTATCAGCCCATTTAGAACAAGACGGTCTATGGCTGAGTATTGTTGGAAATGCTGATGAACAACGTGATCATCCTGGTCCACCGCAGCGTACTGCCAGAGATATTGTTAACTCAGTGGAACCCTACTTCGAAATTCTTTCGCTCGTTTCAAGTCATTTTGAATCAGACCGCCCGAACCCTCCTAGAGCCTGGGTTTGTCTAATGCGGAAAAGGCGTTCTGTATAAAAGACCAGGTGGATCAAATTATGATTCACCTGGTCTTTTATGCAGTTTGAATTAAATCACCAACGACATTTGAAACATTTACATATCGAATATGTTCCCTTGAACCTACCCACCTCAAAACTATCAAATCTAAGCTACTATAATATGTTTCTCACACAATCCCCCTGAACTCTGAAACCAGTACCACAAGACCATCCTAGCTGTGTTTTCTGTTGAGACATACTACCGTCTCAACGTGCTGTGTCCAGGGAAACATATCCACAGGCTGCACACTTTCAACCCTGTATCCCCCTTGTGAGAGCAATCTGAGATCTCTACCCAAGGTTCCCGGATCACATGACACATAGATTATGCGCTGGGGCTTCAGCTCCAGCAAGCGCTTCACAACCTCAGGATGCATTCCCGCTCTCGGGGGATCCAAAACCACCACATCTGGCTGTTCCTCTATCTTCATCATTCGCGACTCGACTTTCCCCTTCAGGAATTCGACATGGCCGATCGCATTGTTTTTGGCTGCGTTTTGAATAGCATCCTCGACTGCATACGGATTTTCTTCGATACCTGTTACCTTTTTGGCTTCACGTGCTAACGCCAAAGTTAGCGTCCCAATACCCGAGTAAAGATCCCAAACAGTTTCTGCTCTGGTCAGAGCAGCTTCAGCCAAAACATGTGCATAGAGGACATCCGTTTGCTTTGAATTCACTTGCAAAAACGACAAAGGTGATACATCGAAGGGCATATCGAGAATAGTTTGATTAAACATTTCTTCTCCCCATATTAGGACTAAATTTCCTTCAGAATCACTTCCCCAAACTGATCGTAGTCCTTCTCTGGAGAGAGCCTCAAAAAGATCTGGATTCTCCTCTTCGGAAAGAGCCTTGGTCGGAACCCCCTCGAGCAATAAGAGCCCTTCGCCCTTATCGTTTTCACGAAAGGTCAAAGTGTGTATCTCGGGGTAACCCTTCGTTAAAAACTCCTCAGTTAATCGAATCCAGCGATTCATGCGTTCACTTATGAGAAGGCAATCTTCAAAGTGGATAAGAGTCTTAGATCTTTCTTTGAAATACCCTAATTTCCCTGTCGACTCGCGATGCAACCGTGCCTTATTGCGATAGCGCCAAGGATGCTCCATTCCAATCGTTGGTTTGACAGTTACCTTTAGCTTTCCGATTCTCGAGAGGGCATCTTCAACCCAGCGTTGCTTCCAAATAAGAGTTTCTTCATAAGTCATATGTTGTAATTGGCAACCTCCACACCCTGAAAAAACGGTGCAAGGGGGGATAATACGTTCTGGGGAACTCTTGATAATACTCTGAAGTCGCGCCCGTTGCCACTTCTTTTTTGCTTCATAGACAGCAACTACACCTGTTTCTCCTGGCAAAAGACCCGTGACAAACGTCGCGATGCCATTTATATACCCTATCCCTGAACCATCTGAGATAAGCCGAAGACATTCAAGTTCTAACTTTTTATCGTTCATAATAAAACTCCTTCATTAGCACCAATTACCTTTTACTCATTTTTAGTACCGCTGTATCCATAACGCAATGGCCATTAAACCATTCCAAGTTCCATGGGCAATAATTGCTGGCCAAATCGTTGACGAACGCTCATACAGCCACGAAAGTATGACTCCCCCAATAAATAATGGTAAGAAGCGAACTATATCAAAATGAAGCGTTGCAAAAAAAACACCTGTCAGCAACATTCCTCTTCCCCTGCCAAAGGCTTGACGAAGAGGAGGGTAAATTAAACCACGAAAAAGCATCTCTTCCTTAATCGGGGCAATGACTCCCCCTAATACCGTAAGAAAACCAAATTCCCAAGTATAGTTTACCCCTTTTACTGCTAGCGCAAAACTCTGTGGGGCAGGAGTTCCTAGTAAACGAGTTAATAAATTTCCTAAAAAGCCAACACCCACAAATAATAAGACTCCTGTTACAAACCCCAACATAACATAGCGCTTAGGCGGCTTGACAAATCCCAGGTCGGAAAATGGTCGATGAATAAGGCGTAGAAATATCCATATTAAACCAAAGTAGATCAGTGCATCCCCTAATCCAACTCCGAAAAAATAGAGAATCCCACGCACAGAATCCAAGTCTTTCGGAGTTTCCAACC
Organism: Desulfosporosinus sp. Sb-LF; assembly: GCF_004766055.1. Taxonomy (NCBI): domain Bacteria; kingdom Bacillati; phylum Bacillota; class Clostridia; order Eubacteriales; family Desulfitobacteriaceae; genus Desulfosporosinus; species Desulfosporosinus sp. Sb-LF. The sequence continues at coordinate 3,632 of NZ_SPQR01000003.1, forward strand.
ATCCGAGCGGAAATTCGATTAACGTCACTAGTGCAATCAATAACAGGCCTTGCCAAATGTTCCAAACAGGTCGTCTTGGCGGAATAAGAAGACCAACCTTTTTCTTAGCCATCTCATACATCCTCAGTATTTATTTAATTTCCTTCCGTTTCCAATTCTAACCGTTAAATCAACCATTGTCTACAAAATGCAAAAGAAGGGGCTCTAAATTTAGAGACACCCTTCTTACCTCACTCGTACTGGAGTAAGTATTGAGATCAAACCTATCTAGTCATGAATCTATTATGCCTTACGACGCCAAATCTTCTGTTTCTTGGCCTCTTCGATTAATTCTTCCCTGAAATCAGGGTGAGCAATTGAAATCAAGGCTTCTGCACGTTGCCAAGTAGACAAGCCTTTAAGATTAACCTTACCAAACTCAGTAACTACAAACTGAACGGTTGGTCGTGTGTCTGTAATTGCTGCGCCATGCGTCATAATACCTTTAATGCGGGAATGAAGTTGCCCTTGTTTATCCTTATAGGTGGAGGGTAAGCAGATAAAGCTTTTTCCACCCTTTGAATTATAAGAGGCTTCCACAAAGTCAAGCTGCCCTCCTGCACCACTAATCATACTCGTTCCTGCCGACTCAGAACATACCTGACCTGTCAAATCAATTTCCAAAGCACTGTTGATGGAAATCAATTGGTTATTTTGAGAAGCAATAAACGGATGATTGGTGTAATCCACTGGGTACCCTGCCAATGACGGGTTATCCCGCATGAAATCATACAACTTTTGGGTTCCTGCTGCAAAGGCAAAAACGATCCTACCCCTATCTAATTGTTTGTTCATCCCAGTTACTTTACCTGCTTCTACCATATCCACAAATCCGTCAACCAGCATCTCGGTATGAATCCCCAGATCCTTTAGATCCGATGTAGCAATCATCTGTCCTAGGGCATTTGGCATTCCGCCAATTCCCAACTGAATACATGCCCCATCCTTAATTTCAGGTAAGACATAGGAGGCAATTTGTTTGTCGATTTCAGAAGCAGATGCCGAAGGTAATTGTGGAAGACCTTTGTGCCCTGCTTCAACAACATAATCTACTTTTGAAATATGGACTGTATGGTCATAGCCCCCGTGGACTCTCGGCATATCGTCATTAACCTCAACTATGACGGCACGCGCCTTCTCGATTGCTGCTGCATAGTGAGAAACCGTAGCCCCAAAGCTAAAAAATCCATGTTCGTCCATAGGGGCAACCTGAATAGCCACAACATCTGTTTGTAGGTCCTCACGTAAGTAACGAGGTAGTTCAGAATATTTAAGGGGAATATAATAAGCCAAACCGGCTTGGGCCATTTTTCTTTCACGTCCGCCCATATGCCAGCTATTCCAAATAAAATGTTCTCCAGTTGTATCAGCTTCCATGCAAGCTATAGGTGTCAAAATCACGCCTCCGCGCAAATTCACATTATGAAGTTCGTCTTTACGCCGTGCCAAAGCTTGATCTAATAAAGCGGGCATACTTGCGGCCCAAGCAAACTCAACCCAATCATCACTACGAACAACTTTTACAGCTTCATCGGCAGTAACACACTTTTTAAGATACTCATCCTTCAACATTTATACATCCCCCTTGTTACTTCTCCATAATTGTATCTAAAGCAGATACAATTAAATTTTTAAAATTTAAAACTATGTTTTATTAAATAAAACTGAAATTTATTTTTAAAATTATTTATATTATTCAAAATGAAGAGTTCTTTCTTCTCCAACCCTTTCTGATCTATTTTGTCGTTAAGCTTCAACCCCCCTTTTGCTGTTCAGAGATAACTTACCTAATAATTAGCCGCCAACTAATCTGACTGAATTGTCTTGCAATTTATGTGCCAATGGATCTTTTCCTAGTTTTCAATCTTCAGATTGCTTATATATTAGGGTTCAAGGACTCTTGCCTCATCAAATTCCTAAACAATGCCGCTTCTATCACTGTCTACAAAAGTCTACATTCGGAACTAGATAACTCAAAACCACTTGCAATATCCAGCTTTCGTAGGTGTCGACAAACGGATACATGTCCCAAAATGTAGACACGCTAAATACCTCAAACGATCTATGACGGTAATTCTATGAATATTTCTAACCTTCATTGTATTTATTTTAATCCATAGGAACTTTAAGTGAGAAAATATCAGCTAAAATAGAGGGGTGTGCTTAAAGCACACCCCTCTATTTTAGGAGATCATACGTGGTTATAATCTTTTGACTATTATTTGAGGATAAGGTTGGCGCATTATTAGATCATCGCTTCTATGATAGCAGAAGCCATCTCTTGAGTACCGGCCTTCCCACCCAAATCCGGGGTTATATAATCTCTTTGACCCAGTACTTGCTCGATGCCTTTCTCAACCCGCTTGGCTTCTTCCAGAAATCCCAAATATTTAAGCATTTCTACGCCAGAGAGAATCATCGCTAGTGGATTTGCGAGATTCTTGCCTGCGATCTGCGGAGCACTACCATGGACAGCCTCAAACACAGCACCCATTTCCCCGATATTTGCCCCTGGGGCCACGCCCAAGCCACCTACCAAGCCAGCGACAAGGTCCGAAACAATATCCCCATAAAGATTAGGTAAAACTAATACATCAAATTGCTCCGGGACTTGAACCAAATTCATACAAAGAGCATCGACAATCAGATCGTCGCACTTAATTTCCGGATAATCTCGTGCCACGGATCGCACACTTTCCAAGAAAAGACCGTCACTCAATTTCATAATATTAGCTTTATGAACAATCGTAACCCTCTTACGCCCCTCCCGACGGGCCAGATCAAAGGCATAGCGCCCTATGCGCTCCGATGCTTCGCGAGTAATAACCTTGATGCTTTCAGCTGCATCATGCCCGACCATGTGCTCGACTCCGGCATAGAGATCCTCCGTATTCTCCCGAACAACTACTATATCTACACCTTGATAGCGGGATTCAACGTTCGGCAGGTTTCGCAAATGCCGTACATTTGCATAAAGTTGTAATTGCTGGCGCAATGAAACATTGACACTGCGAAAACCCTTCCCAACCGGGGTCGTGATGGGTCCTTTAAGTGCCACCTTATTCCGACGAATGGTTTCTAGAACATACTCCGGCAAAGGAGTTCCATCCCGAGCAATACAGGCTTCCCCTGCTTCAACCACTTCCCACTCTATCGGGGCTCGACTAGCTGTAATGACTTTCTGGGTAGCCCTACTAACTTCTGGGCCGATTCCATCCCCCGGAATCAAGGTTATCTTAATAGACATTGAATTTGTGCTCCTTTTCATAGAAAAAGGCAGCTCATTGCCGCCTTTTAAGTTTCTTGGTTTTTTACAAGCTCCGTTGCTTTAACATATCTCCATAAATGTAAACCAGTTCCTTGTCAAAGAGTGAACGCTTCATATCGACAGCCAATGCTCTTACCCGTGCCAACATTTCCTCGGCGTCCTCGTTTGTCATCTCTTTGCCATATTCTAGGAGAAACTTTGCTTTGATAGAGGCCGTCCCCGAGTGTTTTCCAATCACAATCTGGCGTTCGAGCCCTACATCCTCAGGGCTGAATGCTTCATATGTTTTAGGATTTTTCAAGGCTCCATCAGCGTGAATCCCGGATTCATGCGCAAACATATTACTTCCCACAATCGATTTCCAGGGGGGGAGCATACGACCTGAGGCCCGTGCAACATATTCAGAAACCTCAACAAAGCGCTCCGTGGCAAAGCTCAAATCTGTATCAAGTAAGTGTTTTAAGGCCATGACGACCTCTTCTAATGCTGCATTACCAGCTCGTTCTCCCAAGCCATTCACCGTGACTCCCACATGGGATGCACCAGCCTTTACTCCAGCTAGCGCATTGGCCGTTGCCATGCCAAAATCATCATGCGTATGCATTTCAACGTCTATATTCGTTTTTTCAATCAGCATTTTAATACGATCATACGTTGTGAAAGGATCCAAGATGCCTACGGTATCACAATATCGCAAACGATCCGCACCCGCTTTTTTAGCTTCTTTCGCAAATTGCACAAGGAAATCCATGTCGGATCGGGAAGCATCTTCTGCATTGACGGAAATATACATTCCTTCGCGTTTTGCAAAGGCGGTTGCCTTAATCATCCGCTCTAAAACATCCTCACGAGTGGTCATAAGTTTATGCTCTATATGAATATCTGAAGTAGAAATAGAAATTGCTACCGCATCCACACCGCAAGCTAAGGACGATTCAATATCCGAGATTACCGCTCGATTCCAACCCATAATACTCGCTTTTAAATCCAATTTCACAATATCACTGATGGCCTTTTGTTCATCTCCACCCATGACAGCAACGCCAGCTTCAATTTGTTGAACGCCAAGCTCATCAAGCAAACGAGCAATGCGCATTTTTTCTTGATTCGAGAAAACAACCCCCGCCGTTTGTTCTCCGTCGCGTAACGTGGTATCCACAATTGTTAAATGTCTCAATCAGACACACCCCTCTTCTTTGACTCGAAATTTATTATATAGATTTGACTTACAATTACTTTCTATAGTAGCACAATCCACCTTAAGTTAGAAGGATGCCAATTACCTTATACTGTATACTTATTAGGCAAAACCCTCGTTATCTCGAGTAAACAAAGAATAAAAGGGAGCCTCCCCTTTCAGAGAGACTTTAAAAAATTACGACAATTTTTCCTTTAGTAACTGATTGACTAGACCCGGATTCGCCTGTCCCTTGGTAGCTTTCATGATCTGCCCGACAAGGAACCCAATAGCTCGATCTTTCCCCGCTCGGTAGTCCTCCACGGATTGAGAATTAGCGGAAATTACGCCGTCAATTATCCCTTGAAGTGCGCCTTCATCGCTTATCTGAGAAAGTCCCTTTTCCTTCACAATGAGCTTAGCCTCTTTACCCGTGCTATACATTTCTTCCAGCACACTTTTGGCAATCTTGCCACTGATGGTTCCTTTATCTATGAGATCGAGGAGCTCCGCCAATTGTTTGGCCGAAATTGGAGAATCATCCATACTAGACTGATTTGTATTAATTAGACGTGTGACTTCCCCCATGACCCAGTTTGCCAACGTCTTGGCGTCTCCATAGTAAGATAATGCCTCATCGAAGAAATTCGCCATGGCTTTTCCTTGCGTGATAACAGAAGCATCATATGCTGACAGCCCAAGGGCCTGTAGCCGGACACGACGCGCCGAAGGAAGCTCGGGGAGAGTTTTACGAATTTTCTCCACCCATTCTCTATCAATCACCAAAGGGGCCAGGTCTGGCTCTGGAAAATACCGATAATCATGCGCTTCTTCTTTGGAGCGAAGAGTTAGCGTTATCCCCTTGCCCTCATCCCAAGTGCGTGTCTCCTGTACTACGCTTTCTCCTGCATTTAGTACTCGTGCTTGCCGCGCTACTTCATACTCCATACACCTACGAACTGAGCTAAAGGAATTTAAGTTTTTTGTTTCTGTTCGGGTTCCCAGCGTTGTCGCTCCGATCGGTCGAAGCGAAACATTGACATCAAATCGCACCGAGCCTTGTTCCAACCGACAGTCTGAAACTTCCGTGTACTCTAGAATCTGAACTAATTGCTCGAGATAAGCGAGAACTTCGGAAATTGAACGCAGATCAGGTTCTGAAACGATTTCTAGTAATGGCACCCCTGCGCGGTTATAGTCTACAGAAGACTCGTTCGAGGTTGTGATGGTCTCTCCACTATGCACGAGCTTTCCAGCATCTTCTTCCATGTGAGCCCGAGTGATCCCGATCCACTTCTTCTCCCCGTCCACCTCAATCTCCAAACCACCCTTACCACAGATAGGCAAATCAAATTGAGAAGTTTGGTAGTTTTTAGTTAAGTCGGGGTAAAAGTAATTTTTACGGTCAAACTTGGAAAACTCAGCAATCTCACAGTTCAACGCTAAGCCCGCTTTTATAGCATAATTGACAACTTCGCGGTTAAGAACCGGGAGAGTCCCAGGCATACCTAGACATACCGGGCAAACATGCGTGTTCTGTTCTCCCCCAAACTCTGTGGTACATCCACAGAAAATCTTCGTCTTAGTTTGGAGTTCAACGTGAACTTCCAAACCACAAACCATTTCGTATTTATCAGCGACTACCACGCGCAAGCACCTCCCCTGAAAGATTCGGTTTTAACGTGTGATAATTTGTATTTTGCTCGAATGTATAAGCTGTTCGATACAATGTCCCTTCATCAAACGCTTTACCCATTAACTGCATTCCGATTGGCAAACCCTTAACAAATCCAGCTGGAATAGAAATAGCTGGAATACCCGCTAAATTAATTGGGACGGTCGTGATATCTGATAGGTACATGGCCAGAGGGTTCGCTGATTTTTCCCCAAATTTAAACGCTGAAGTCGGGGCCGTCGGGGAGAGCAAAACATCAAACTTTTCAAATGCCTTCTCAAAATCCTGCTTAATAAGAGTTCTGACTTTTTGTGCTTTTAAATAATAAGCATCATAATACCCCGAACTTAAGGCGTAGGTTCCGAGCATAATCCTTCGCTTCACTTCTTGCCCAAATCCCTCCGCCCGAGTTGTTTTGAACATACCTAACACATCGGCGGCCTCTGCCCGATATCCATAGCGCACGCCATCGTAACGAGCAAGGTTCGAACTGGCTTCAGCCGTCGCAATTAGATAATAAGCAGGTATAGCATACTCCGTATGGGGTAAAGAACATTCCCCTACTTCTGCACCTAGATCGATCAACGTCTGAATACCCGCTTGAATCACACTCGCAACGTCGGGATCAATCCCTTCTCCAAAATACTCACGGGGTATCCCAATCTTTAAGCCTTTGATGTTATTGACAAGAAACTTAGTGTAATCCGACTTCTCAGACGGAACTGACGTTGAGTCCAAGGGATCATATCCGGCAATAGCATTCATCACCAAGGCATTGTCCCTCACGGTCTTGGTCAATGGACCAATTTGATCCAGCGAAGACGCAAAAGCGACAAGTCCAAACCGGGAGACTGCGCCGTAAGTTGGCTTCATTCCCACCACTCCACAGAAAGCGGCTGGTTGACGAATGGATCCCCCCGTGTCTGAGCCCAAGGTAAATGCTGCTTCGTCCGCTGCTACCGCTACAGCTGAACCTCCGGAAGACCCTCCTGGGACACACTCCAAGTCCCAAGGATTTCTAGTCTTTGCAAAATAGGAATTCTCGGTTGAGGAACCCATAGCAAACTCATCCATATTTAATTTACCGAGTAGAATCGTACCTGCAGCCCGTAAACGGTCTGTAACTGTGGCATTATATGGAGGAACAAAGTTTTCCAACATCTTTGAAGCGCAGCTTGTGCGGATCCCTTCGGTGCACATGTTATCCTTCAAGGCCATTGGAATTCCCTCTAAGGCTCCTACTACTTCACCCTGAGCAATTTTATAGTCAACCTCGGCCGCTTGGGTTAAAGCCTGATCCTCTAAGACTGTTAAATACGCTTGTAACTCCGGATCAACTGAGTGAATTCGTTCTATGTAAGCTCTCGTCAACTCTGTGGAGCTTAAGTCTTTGTGAACCAGCAGTTCATGTAGCTCACTGACCGATTTTTCTGTACCCATTGTCGCATTAGTCTCCTTTCTAAGTCAGACTTATTTTCGGCACCCTGAAAAAGCCTTCATCGGCATCTGGTGCATTGCGCAGTGCTTTTTCCTGATTGATCGAAGGCCCAACTTGGTCCTCGCGCAATACATTATGTAGGGGAACGGCATGAGCTGTAGGCGCCACATCGTCCGTGTCTAATTTCTCCAACATGGCCGCATAGCCTAAAATGGAGTTAAGTTGCTCTGTATACTCTTGAGTTTCCTGTTCGGTTAACTCAAGACGCGCCAAGGCCGCCACGTATTCAACGTCTTCACGTGAAATTGTCAACTTATTCACCTTCCTTTGGATAGTTTGTTGCTTTATCCTCTATCATAACAAATCTGGGAGAACGGGGCAATATTTTACGAAAAAGAGCAGTGCAGGCTGGGTAAGTACTTTACGGCTTTTTTAAGCTTAAAATTGCACTTGATAATGGACTATTACAGAGGTTGGATGAGCTAATCAAATTGCAAGCCCAGCAGCCTTAAAACAGAACTTAATTACTGAAAAGCCGGTTTCTCTACATAATGGAGAAACCGGCTTTTTTAAGTAATTAAGACTTAATCAACTGTTCAAATTCCTCTTCCGTCAAAATAGGAACTCCCAGACCCTGCGCTTTCGCCAGCTTTGATCCGGCTTTCTCTCCAGCAACTACGAAAGCCGTCTTCTTGCTGACACTGCTTGCCGCTTTCCCACCATACTCCTCGATGAGTGTTTCGATCTCTCGCCGCTCCCAGCGCTCTAGGGAACCTGTTACGACGATGCTTTTTCCTGCGAAAATTTGCGGCTTTGAAGATTTTTCCGCTGTCATGTTCACACCCGCTTCACACAACTTTACTAGGAAGCGCTCGGTACTTTCCAGCCTGAAAAATTGGACAAGACTTTCCGCCATCGCGGGTCCAACATCCGGAATTGCTTGCAAATCCTCAAGGTTTGCCTCTTGGAGTTCTTCCATTGAACCAAACGTCTGAGCCAAAATTTTTCCCGCTTTTTCTCCAGTATGACGGATTCCTAAGGCGAAAATCAACGGAGCCAGCCCTCGCTCTTTGCTATCTTGGATTGCCTTCAGCAAATTCTCCGCTGATTTTTTACCCATCCGTTCGACAGGGGTTAAATCATCGAACGTCAAAGAATAAAGGTCGGCAGCATCGTTGATTAGGCCCACATCAAGAAGTTGTTGAACAACCGCAGGTCCTAATCCGTCAATCGCCATAGCGTCCCGAGAGACGAAATGGATAATCCCCTCACGTTGTTGGGCAGGGCAAATGATACTTTGACAGCGATAGGCGGCTTCCCCTTCTTCGCGCGAAACCGGACTCCCGCATTCTGGACAAAGATCCGGCATTTCAAAAAGTTTTTCCTCGCCGATGCGCTTTTCGAGTAAGACTCGGACAACCTCCGGAATCACATCCCCAGCCTTATGTAGGAGCACATGATCTCCGATACGGATATCCTTCTCCCTGATGTTATCCAGATTATGGAGTGTGGCACGACTTACAGTGGATCCTGCCACGGAAACTGCTTTCAGGACAGCGGTAGGCGTCAAAACACCTGTACGCCCCACTCGGATGACAATATCTTCAACAACCGTTTCAACCTGCTCCGCCGGGAATTTATAAGAAATCGCCCAGCGGGGACTTTTGGCGGTAAAGCCGAGTTCCTGTTGAAGGTCAAATTCATTCACTTTAATCACTAGACCATCAATATCATACAGAAAATGATGACGCTCTGAGGCCATTGCTTCACAATAAATAATAACCTCTTCAATATCGCTAAACACCTTATACTCTGGGTTTACGACAAACCCCTGCTTTTGTAAGTAAGTAAGGACTTCTGTTTGGTTATGTAATCCCAATTCTTTCGCTGATAAAACTTGATAGGCAAAGTAGTCGAGTTTGCGCTCGGCCGTGATTCGTGAATTGAGCTGACGTAATGACCCAGCTGCTGCATTACGGGGATTGGCAAACGTGGATTGCCCTTCTTCTTCACGTTCTTGATTCAAACGGGCAAAGGAAGCTTTGGGCATATACCCTTCTCCCCGCACACTAAACTTCGGAACCGCCTTGTTCAAGCGCAGAGGAATTGACCCCACCGTTCTGACATTGGCAGTGATATCTTCTCCCACTACACCATCTCCCCGGGTTGCTCCACGAACCATAAGCCCATCCTCGTAGGTTAGGGCGACTGTTAAACCATCAATTTTAAGTTCAACAACATAATCTACTAAGGGGGCAATCTGACGTACACGTCGATCAAACTCTCGTAAGTCGCTCGGGTCAAACGCATTATCCAAACTAAGGAGAGGTTCCAAATGCCGTACTTTCGTGTACTCTTTGGCTACCTCTCCCCCAACGCGTTGAGTCGGAGAATCCGGAGTAACCCAGTTTGGATGCTTGGCTTCCAAGTCCAGAAGCTCACGCATTAAAGCATCGTATTCCGTATCCGTGATGCGTGGCTGGTCAAGCCCATAATACTGCTTATTAGCGTCTTCTAGTTCCTTCCGGAGCGTTGCAATACGCTCTAATTCATCCTGCACTGAAATCCCTCCGATCTCCGTCTCTCCTAAGCTCATGAGATTTATCCATTAACAAGTGCTCAGACTTCAAAGTCATTGAATTATCAATACTATGATTCCCTCGATACTACTTATTAACTCGTAGTTCATGACTAGGTACGAAAAATTAAGCTTGGAAATATGTCGTCATTTGTGGTACGACTTGCTTTTTACGGGAAAGAACGCCTGGTAGATCAACGCTTCCATTGACAATTTCTTTGCCGAAGGCTTTAGCCACTTCCTCTGGGTTATCCCCTTTAACGATCAGTTCTGTGGTGTCTGTTAAAATGTCGGTGATCATCAAGCAAAGATAACGCATTCCTTGGTCCACACGATGTGCCTCAATCGCTGCTGTTAAGTTTGCCCGAACGTCTTCAAAACCATCCATACCCATCAAGCTTACTTGTCCAACACCGATTTTATGAGGTCCCATGGTGAAGGCTTTGAGGTCTTCTTCAATCATGCTTTGAGGAGTACGATCTGCAATGTTGGAAGATGCTTTGAACATGTCGATTCCAAAGGTCTTTGGATCTACTCCAGCAATTGCTGCAAGTTCAGCAGCGATCGTTTTATCCAACTCTGTGCAGGTTGGGGATTTGAAGATGACTGTATCGGAAAGAATCGCAGCGAGTAAAATTCCGGCCATAGCTTTTTCCGGAACTAATCCGCTTTCTTTGTAAGCTTGGGCTACAATGGTACATGTGGAACCAACAGGCTCAATACGAACATAAAGGGGTTCAGATGTTTGAAATCCGCCCACTTTGTGGTGGTCTACAATTTGTACGAGCTGAGCTTGATCTGCACCAGCAACTGCTTGGCCATATTCATTGTGGTCGACGAGAATCAATTTTTGTTTAGCTTCAACGGACTCCAACACTTCAGGAATAGCAACTCCATAGTAGTTGAGTACATACTCAGTCTCTTTATTGAGTTTTCCAGCGGAACAAGGAACTACATTGGCCGTCCCCGTAAGTTCTTTTAAACGAGCTAAAGCAATCGCTGAGCAAACTGAATCTGTATCTGGGCTTTTGTGACCAACAACATAAATTTTATCTGACATAATCAACACCTAAACCTTTCTCTTCCTCAATTTTTAAACTGTACGTGAAACTAATAAAATTACAATTTCGTTAGCTTGGCATATTCAGCCAGGAGTTTTTTAATTCCAATTCCGCCATCAAAAACAATCGTCAGTTCTGCAAGATCTCCTTCTCCTCTAACGGAGACAATAACCCCTCGACCAAACGTCGCATGTTCAACCTTTTCTCCTAGTTGATGTGCCTCACCCCCTTTACTAACAAGAGTACTTCCAAAACCTTTTTCCCAAGAACCAGCACCCAAGGGAATCGAACGATCTGACGTGGTATTCCTCTGTCGGATCGGTTTGGGCGAAGTATTAGGACGACGTTTTGGCGGATCAAGTGGATCGATATCCGTCATTAATTCCGACGGAATCTCTTTTAAAAAGCGAGAAGGCTGATTGTATTGCGTCTTGCCATAAAGCATCCGCATTTCCGTATTACACAGGTAAAGCTTCTCCCTCGCCCGAGTAATCGCGACATAACAAAGCCGGCGTTCTTCCTCTAAAACAATCGGCTCCATGAATGAACGGCTACTGGGAAAAATCCCATCTTCCATACCTACCACAAAAACGACCGGGAATTCTAAGCCCTTCGCGCTATGCATCGTCATTAAAGCCACGGCTTCTTCCGCTTGGTCCAATTCATCAATATCGGCGACCAAGGAAACCTGTTCTAAGAATCCGCTTAATCCCGGGACAATCTCATCCGCTTCAGCCCCATCGTTTGACGCATTTTGAGCAGCTTGAGCCGCTTTGGCATCGTACTCAGCAGTTACGGATAGAAACTCCAACAGGTTTTCCAGTCGAGTCTCCGCTTCAGGTGTATTTTCCGCCTGAAGAATTGCTTTGTACCCAGTTTTGTTCAAAATCTCTTCCACCAGATCAGATACATTTGCCTCTCGTGCATAACCCACCAAACCCTGCATCATGTGGGCAAAGCCTATTAATGGTTTCTTAGCTCGTGTCGACAATTCCGGAATATATTCAGCCTCAAGAATGGCGTCCAACACCGGCATACCTTGTTCATTTGCATATTCTAAAATTTTCTCCAGGGTGCTGTCCCCAAGGGCGCGTTTGGGCACATTAAGCACACGGGCAAAGCTCACTTGATCAGAAGGATTATATAAGACTCTTAAATAGGCTAAGATGTCTTTGATTTCCAAGCGCTGATAAAATTTCAGCCCTGAAAAAACGCGATACGGCGTAGCTGCTTTCATGAGACGCTCCTCGAGAGCCCTCGACTGTGCATTTGTCCGATAAAGGATGGCAAAATCATTAAAGGGGCGTCCTTCTAGCTCGTGCAAACGTTGAATTCGTTCGACGACATAGCCAGCCTCATCTCGCTCATCAGCCCCTACATAACAGATGACTGACTGCCCCTCCGAGTTTTCTGTCCAGAGCGACTTCTCTTTACGCGATTCGTTATTTCTGACTACTGCATTAGCGGCATTAAGGATCTTTTGAGTAGAACGGTAATTTTGTTCGAGTTTGATAACCTTAGCTTCAGGATAATCCCGCTCAAAGTCGAGGATATTTTGGATATCCGCCCCGCGCCATCCATAGACTGACTGGTCATCATCTCCAACGACGCAGAGATTTCGATATTTACTAGCTAGGAGTTTCACCAACATATACTGAGCATGGTTCGTATCTTGGTACTCATCCACCATAATATAGCGGAATTTATCTTGATAGTACCGATAGACTTGGTCACTTTGCTGAAAGAGCTGAACTGTGAGCATGATAATATCATCAAAATCAAGGGCATTGTTACTCTTAAGTCGTTTCTGATAAGAACGATAAATATCAACAACTTTTTGCTGAAAATAATCCGATGCCTTATAGGAAAACTCTTCAGGATCTTGAAGTTTGTTCTTGGCGTCACTAATGACGGCTGCCACACTGCGCACTGGGAATTTTTTTTCATCATAATTGTGTTCTTTTAAGCATGCTTTGAGTAATGACTGTTGATCCCCTGTATCATAAATGACGAAGTTCTTCGTATAGCCTGGCAAATTATCAATTTCACGCCTCAGTATACGGACGCAGGCTGAGTGAAATGTAGTGACCCATAGTCCATACCCCTCACTGCCAAGTAAGGTTGCCACTCGTTCCCGCATCTCTTTCGCCGCTTTATTCGTAAATGTGATCGCTAAAATCTCACTGGGTTCTATTCCCTGAGCAATTAAATGGGCAATTCTATAGGTGAGCACTCGTGTCTTCCCAGACCCCGCACCTGCAAGAATTAGAAGCGGCCCTTCTTTATGCTCAGCAGCCTCACGCTGTATTGGATTCAAATCGTCCAACCGATACATTAAACCACTTCACCTCACTTCTTGTACATATTATAACATACAGTACGTCCTACTTTTGCACACGGTCGCCTTTGTGATTAAGATATCACAATAATTAATACCTATACCTAAACATGGTGACCGCAATAGGACAACCCTCATTATGAAGTATTATAACAGTATTTTTATAAATAATCTGAGTCACACTAGGTCTCCTCTTCTAAAATTGAATCGAAGGAGAAAAACAGGCACAGAAATATGTAATAACTACCTGAATAATGACAGTTGGAGTGAAAATCGGAACTCAAATGGCAAGATCTACCTTAACAATAACGCCTAAGCAATATAAATAAGGTTAATGGAGACATCCTATTCTCCATTAACCTTATCAAATACTTTGTTGGCCTAACCGCTTCGCGGTGGCTTTTATTTAATCGACCACCCTTAAGTCTTAGTCTCCTGAGAAATTCTTTTGAAATTCAAAAAACAAGGCCATTTTCGCCCCATCTTATGTGGGTAATTTCCATTTCTCATCAATAAGTAATGAGCAGATGTACCTGGTAAATCTGCTCATTTAAGAACCCCGCCGATTCTCACCTAAACATTCTGTAATTAGACCACTTACCTATGATTCAGTTAGAAATCTGCTTTAACTAAAACTCACAACTATTGGCGGTTCTGGGGAAAGAGATCACATCACGGATATTTGACATTCCCGTCAAATACATAATAACACGTTCAAAACCAAGTCCATACCCGGCATGTTTCACACCACCATACCTTCGAAGGTCAAGATACCACCCGTAGTCTTCTGCGTTCAGACCAGATTCCTCCATACGACTTTGCAGTACATCAAGACGTTCTTCCCGTTGGCTTCCCCCAATAATCTCTCCAACCCCGGGAACGAGCAGATCCATAGCAGCAACAGTCTTGTTGTCCTCGTTAAGCCGCATATAGAACGCCTTAATTCCTTTCGGATAATCTGAGACGAAGACAGGTTTTTTGAAAATCTTTTCTGTCAGATAGCGTTCATGCTCGGTTTGAAGATCTGTACCCCAATGCACTGGATATTCAAAATTAGCATTTTCCTTCTCCAGCATTTCTACGGCTTCAGTGTAAGTAATATGCCCAAAATCAGAGTTCAGGATATTTTCCAGTCGATCAAACAACGTCTTATCGACAAAGCTATTAAAAAACGCCATTTCCTCAGGTGCATTGTCAAGGGCATATTGAATGATGAATTTCATCATTTCTTCGGCCAAGTTCATGTCGTCTAGAAGATCGGCAAAAGCGATCTCCGGCTCAATCATCCAAAACTCAGCTGCATGTCTCGCCGTATTCGAATTTTCCGCTCGAAATGTTGGTCCAAACGTATAGACATTACGAAAAGCCATGCAGTACGTTTCAACATTGAGCTGGCCACTGACCGTTAAGCTCGCAACTCGTCCAAAGAAGTCTTTAGAAAAATCAATACTGCCCGTTTCGTCATGAGGAGGTTTAGCCATATCCAGGGCGGTCACCCTAAACATCTCTCCTGCACCCTCAGCGTCACTCCCTGTGATAATTGGTGTATGCACATAGACGTACCCTTTTTCTTGAAAAAACTTATGAATGGCATAGGCAACTACAGAACGCACTCGGAAAACGGCTGCGAAGGTATTTGTTCTAGGGCGCAAATGTGCAATCGTTCGTAAATACTCAAACGTATGTCGTTTCTTCTGAAGTGGATAATCGGCCGCAGATAGTGAGAGAACCTCGATATGTTCCGCTTTCAATTCGAACGGTTGCTTCGCCCCAGGAGTGGATACAAGCTCGCCCTGTATTCGTAGTCCAGAACTGATTGTGAGCTTTCCAATCTCCGAGAAATTCGCAAGACTCTCTTCAAAAACTATTTGAATGTTTTCGAAAAAACTACCGTCATTGACTTCAATAAAGCCAAACGCTTTGGATGAGCGAACTGTACGAACCCATCCAGAGATTTCTACTTTTTGATTGAGAAACCGGTCTGTCTCTCTGAAAATTTGTCTAACTGTTACAGATTGCATAATTTTCCTCCTCAAACTATCCCATTGAGGGTATAAGATTAGTTTATATCGCAATTATACCTGATTAGAATCACGACTTCAAATCACGAACCGCATACTTTGAGTCTTCAATTCCTCCATCAATAGAATCAGTTGCTGAGTACTTTCGCGAATCGTACTGACCGTTGCACTCATTTCCTCTGTCGAGGCGGCAATTTCCTGTGCGGCAGCCGCATCTTCTTGACACATACCCGAAATTTCAGCGACTGACCTAGTTATTGCCTGCCCCATTTGGACAATTTCACTAACCTCTCCCTCCATCGACGCCAGCAGATGAGCAACAGCCTGTGTCCCATGAGATATCTCCATAAATTGCCCCAATGCCAGATTCCCGATGCCCGACTGTTCTTTGATCAAATCGACCGCTTCTTCCGAAACTTGGGCTGAGTTTTCTACATTTAAAGCCACTTGGTCGATCAACTCCGCGATCTGCGAGGCACTTTTCCTGGATCCTTCAGCTAACTTGCGAACGTCTTCGGCCACGGCAGCAAATCCTCGCCCAACTTCCCCCGCACGAGCCGCCTCTATCGCTGCATTAAGGGCAAGGAGATTCGTCTGGTCGGAAATCCCAGTAATGATCTGAGTAATCCCACGGATTTGTCCCGTTTGATCTTTTAGAATTTGACTTCCAGTCTGAATTTCCTCTACTTTGACCACAAAAATCCGCATTTTCTCCGCCAAATTCTTCATTATTTCTTCCCCATTGACTGTCCGCGCACCAACGTCAGAGGTGCTGCTAGCTATGTGCTTGATATGTCGTGCTAAATTTTGGACGCTTATATTGATACCTTCACTTTGCAAATTCATCTCACTCGTACGATAGGCAATTGTTTGAGCACCAGTAGCCACCTGGTTAACACTTTCGGCCACTTGGTCTGTCCCTTTGGACGTTAAATCGACAGCCGCCGAAATTTCCTTCGCAGAACTCTCCACCTGCCCCACTGCTTGATTAATTGAAGAACAAATATCCTTGGTGTTTTCCAGCATCTTTTTCATAGCAAGCGCTAAAGTTCCTAACTCTCCATACCAATTCGTTTTAATGTTAATTTTTAAATTACCCGTCGCAAGGACCCCCGCATCTTCGGTTAACTGAGTCAGCGGGCGGGTAAGAGTTAAGGAAACAAAATATCCTGCAACGACACCAAACACAAGAACCAATAATCCAACAAGCAAGACCCAACGTTTTAAGGCGTTTAGCTCCTGTACTACCCTTTCCCGCGAGATTATAGTCTTAATATAGCCTTTCACTTCACCACGGTAGTCTTTAAAGGGAATGAGTAAAACATTTGAACTGCCATCTCCACTCACCGTAAATTGGGCTTGTCCATTGGCTAGTACTTTCAACGTGCTTTCAGGCACGGCAAAATTATCTTTACCAGTACCAGCTAGTAACCCACCATTCTCTTTCACATTTTTGATCATTGAAGCAGATGGATTAAGTAGATAGATATAGTAATCTCCGGGATTTTTCTTCTGTAAAACCTTTAAAAAATCTTCACCAAAGTCCATTCCATATTCTGCACTACCAACCCACTGATCTTGATACTTGACTGGCACTACAACTCGAAATCCGTATCCTTCAACCCCTTCTTCCAGTCCTTCCACGATCTTATTTTCTTTATTCGCCGTCACCACAGTAGGCCGGATTTTTGAAAGGTCATCCCCAAATTTATTAGGCGAATGAGCTCTGTAAAATGAGATCGCTGGTGAAAGATGAAACTGAAGTTGGCTAAAGCCTTCTTTCTTTATCTCGTTAAAAACGGGCTGTACAAGACGTGCCACGGTAGCCCGATCTCGTTCTGCTAAGGCCTTAGCCACATCCGGGTTCATCGTCATGGATAGTACAGAAGACCTTGCCTGAACAAGACGATTAGCGAATTCATCCTTGATTCCCTGTTCCACAAGTTTTTCCGTTTGAAGTTCACTCGTGTTGACAAATTTCTCTGCGTTCCATAGGCTTGCTCCAGATAAGGCCGCTACCACGACAATAATCACCATACCCGCAATAAGTGTAATTCGAGTTTTAATGGACATGGAACGTTTAGCCTGCTTAGACATTTTGCAATCCTCCACAACCCCAATAAGCTATATATTCCAACGATACTTTTCTATAACTCTTAACATTCAATAAATTAGACCTAAATTTCTACCCCAATATTAAATCCCATAAGTTAATGAGAAACCTTAACAAGCACCCCTTTCATGTAATTATGAAACTTTGTTTTTCCGGATCTTTGAATTTTATTATAACTACCCTATGTTACACTACATGCCGCAATTAAAATGAAATGTAGATGACACAAATTATGTCATCTACATTTCATTAAAAAACCATGATTAAAATCACAGCCGCATTTCATTTTTTACGGTATATTTAAATAAATCCTTTCGATGATCAAAATAATGTCAGGGAAATAGTGACAAACTATCCTGAATTGGTGAAACTTTAAATACAAGGAGGTACTTAAAATGACTCAGTTTACAGCCCAAGTCGATGTGCGCAAGTACGCCCCCAAGGATAAGCAACCCGCCATTTTCGGAACGTGGAATAACCTTAAACCTGGTGAAAAAATGGAACTCATTAACGATCATGACCCAAAACCACTCTATCATCTTTTTTCTGCAGAACATGCCGGGCTCTTTACTTGGGACTACCTTGAAGAAGGACCGGATGTCTGGCGTGTTGCCATTTCAAAGAAATAGCTTAAATTATTGAATCAAATCAATTTACGAGGACCCTTAAAACGCGGAGGATGGTGCCTAACTAAGACACCATCCTATTTCCATCGTTCGTCATCGATCAATTCTACTAACCTCTCCTCAGCCCATTTGAAGTTGCTCATTCATCCACATCAATACCCGCCATTTTGATCAGATACATTGCATTACGAGTCGTTGAAATCCCAGGCCGAAGTTTATAGTCAAAATGAATTTCGTCATTTCTATAAAACTCCCTGAAATGATAGTTGCGGATTCTCCGGTTACTTTCACGCTCCAGGTCCCCTAGTTCTAAATCATGTGTTGATACCATGCCCATGGCCCCAACCTTGCTTAGTTGCCGAATCAAGACTTTGGCCCCAGCATGACGGTCTTGTGAATTCGTCCCTTTAAAAATCTCATCTAGCAGGAAGAAGATCTTGCTTTCTGTTTTGGACGCGCTAACGATCTGTTTAATTCGCAGTAATTCTGCATAGAAGGAAGAGATATTTTCTCCGAGGTTATCACTCACACGCATACAGGTATAAATTCGCAACATCGAACAGTTAAAACGCTGAGCACACACGGGAGCCCCAACATACGCCAGAACAAGATTAATTCCCACTGTCCGTAACAATGTGCTTTTTCCAGACATGTTCGAACCCGTAATTAATAATATTCCGGAGTCCTTCTCCATGGCTAAATCATTGCAAACCGAATTCCCTAGGAGCGGGTGCCCCATCTTGACTGCCCCAATTCCTGAACTTTCCGAAGTGATCTCTGGAAACCCCCAGGTTGGGTGATCCATGTGAATAATTGCCAGACTGCTTAAGGCTTCAAGTTCGGCGATGGTGTCCACCCAGCGGCCAAGAGAACGTCCCGACTTTTCCTTCCAGGATTCCAAAGCGATCATGCACTGGATATCCCAAAGGGTGAGAATATTAATTATCAGAAACATCGCATTCCCTCTGTTGGCTATAAGTTCAGCTAAACACGATAACTTTCTAATCTGTTCAAATGCTGTTTTGCCATCACGGTCATATAAGCCTTTTTTGAGCGCTTGTAGGTAATCCGATTGAAAGGTTCGTTTTTCAAACCGTTCAAGCATTTTCTCATAGACTCTAATACTTTCTTTGTACGTATAAACGGCATTAAGTGCTTTGCCTCTTTGCTTTCCAACAAAAACAATAACCGTCTGAATTAGGAGACCCATCAGTGGAAACATTATGGAAATTCTCGCTGTCAGAAGGTAAAAAAGCAAAAATGTACTCGTGACGATCGGGAGCGCGCGAGCAGAGATCATCACTCCCAATCGCAGGTAGGTTGGGTCATAGGTCTTCGCCCACTCAACAATGTGCTTCGGAGAATTCAGTGGTCGCTTCGTCATTCTAGCCTCTGCTAAAAGACGCTGTCGCCAAGCCAGATTTCTTGAAAGTTCCTGGATAGCTTCCTGCTTTTTTTGTATCCTTTCCATCCCGTCTGGGGGCTCGGTCAAAGTTTCTTTCAACTTCTCCCTTCCCCTAAAGGTCTTGGCGCTATTTATCCATTGAAAAAGTGATCCATAACCAAAAAGGTCAAGATCGTCTGAATAAGGGTGAGCAGGGTTTTTAAAGTCTTCTCCATTATCCGTGAAAGATTTCCATTCTCCCGCTAAACGCTTCAAGGCTTGATCATGGTTTTCACAAAGTACCCGAAGATAGTTTTGCTTAGTTCTTAATTTCTGGTGCCAAAGGACTAAGGCAGCAAAAAGAACCAACGTAAAGATAACCATACCCAAACCCAATGTAGATCTTTCAGACATGTATAAAAATACTGCCAGCCCACAGCCAGCAAGGAACGTAACGAGTCTTACATTACTTAATCGGTTAATCGTTTTGGTGATTTTCTCTAGCCGCCGCGCATAATACGACTTTCGTTTTTCATACTGTTCTCTTGACTCTTTCAAATGTTTTGTCCCCCAAAAATACTCAGGCCGAGTATTTACTATTTCCGATGAGCACGTGAAACGACCACAGATATTATCTATGCGTATTATACACTACCGAATCACCGTTTACCATATCATGGAACTCTAGCTCAACCGAGGTCGCGCCATACGTTTTCTTAGGCTTTAATCTTTCCTAAAGATTTCTCGGATGCTATACTTCTGAGAGGATTATTGATTCGGCGATACTTTTTGGAGGGATTATTGTGAAACATAGCAACCATAGCCAACTTACGACCACTCTTCTGGCACTAGATTCTCTTTCTATTTATAGAGGCCTTCTGGAGGACCGGGTGTTGAGTCGGTTAAGAGATTTACTTATTTGTCTAGATCATAAAAGTGTTAAGAATAGAGACGGCGAGTTCAGAAGGGTTATCAATTCCTATAATGATTTCTACTTTGAGCTGGCAAAAAGCGGTACTATTTCTTTAACTGACTATATCGTGGACAAGCTAATCTTTGATGAAAATCCTTTTTCTTTCAAGATGCAAACTTTAAAGATTAACGACTCTGATACAATCTTTGAGAACTCTGTTTCAAACGATCTTAGGTGTCTACAGATCGTCTCACAACTCAATCCAACGATGGTTAAAACAGAGATTACTGAGTTGTATAAATTTAAGGACACAAGCTTTGATGCCATCATCGAAGGACTTCCTAATTGGGTTTTGGACGGCCAATCTACTAGCGGTCTAGATCATATAAAACAATTAAAGAAAAACTTTTTGACTAACCGCTGGGATTTCTGCATAGATCAGCTTAAGGATTTCCACCAAAGCTACGGTTGCGGCCTATTTGCACGCTATAGAGCCTTTGTTTGGGAGCGGTCTGATGGGCATGGCTACCTTAAAGGAATCGATAGTCCTGATCCGATCACCTTAGACGAACTTATAGATTACCAAAACGAACGTTCAAGAGTGCTTGAAAATACGCTTCAGTTTTTGAAGGGCTTTCCTGCTAACAATGTGCTTCTTTATGGAGATCGGGGTACCGGAAAATCATCGACGGTCAAGGCCATACTCACTGAATATCATACGCAAGGGTTGCGCATGTTGGAGGTACCAAAGGCCTATCTTGCTGATTTCCCGCTGATAATTAGGCAGTTGAAAGATAGGACACAAAAATTTGTTATCTTCATTGATGACCTAGTCTTTGGTGATAATGAAGAGAACTATACTTCGCTAAAAGCAGTACTTGAGGGTGGCCTCGAAAGTAAAACACCCAACATTCTAATTTATGCCACCTCAAACCGAAGGCACTTGGTCAAGGAATATTTTAATGAGAGAGCTGGCTTGCAGTCTAACAACCACGATGAGGAAGTGCACGCTGGGGACACCATGCAGGAAAAACTTTCACTTGCCGATCGATTCGGCCTAAATATCGTGTTTTCTTCACCGGATCAGAAGAAGTATCTAGCAATAGTCCAAGGGATTGCGGCTAGAAGAAATTTAAAGATTGATCAAGAAAGACTGCAAAAAAAGGCCCTTCAATGGGCACTCAGTTATAACGGCCGTTCAGCCAGAACCGCAAAACAATTTGTCGATTGGATCGAGGGACA
Organism: Desulfosporosinus sp. Sb-LF; assembly: GCF_004766055.1. Lineage (NCBI taxonomy): Bacteria > Bacillati > Bacillota > Clostridia > Eubacteriales > Desulfitobacteriaceae > Desulfosporosinus > Desulfosporosinus sp. Sb-LF. The sequence continues at coordinate 25,505 of NZ_SPQR01000003.1, forward strand.
TGACCACTTAAAAAACCAATAAGATAATTCTGCTGCTTTCGCTCACTCAAGACCGTAAATGTTACGGTTGAGGCTCCTGTAATGACAGGCGAGCAATAGTATCTCTATATTAAGTATTTGAATTTAATAGTCAAACGGAAGAGGCGTGCCTCTTCCGTTTTCTTGTACTTTACTTTCACGAAAAATTCGAGATTTGCAATAAGGTAATAATCGTTAACCCTAGTATAAATACGGCGACAACAAGAGATGAATACGCCATAACTCTTTTTTGCTTATGGCTATTTTTTAAGCCTTGAATGCCATTAGCAGTCAGCAGTATACTTAGTAACATTTGGTTAGCCAAGTTTAATTGAATCTTTTGTAAACCCGTGGTGCTACCAAAAAGAACAAACGATGACAAGATCACTACCGCGACAACAATGACTAATTTAAACATATTTATGGGCTTAAAGATTTTATTCCTAGTATTTTTTGTGCTTCCCTTAACTTTCTTATCTTTCTTATCTTTCATCTCTTTCCTCCATCCTTCATCCTTCATCCTTCATCCAAAGTAATCCAGCGACCATTTAGTTTAACAGTCAGCGACCCTATCTAAGAAATCTCCGATAACACCCCACTCCCTGAGCTTTTCTACATATCTTTTGGTATTGGCAGGACTAGAAGATGTAAGCCTCTGAAACGTTAAATTCGGTATTGCTCCAAATCCGATCCGTTTTTTGTAGGTTTCGTACGCTTTACCACCATTAAACATAACTATTTTTATGCCGGGATAGGCCTTAAACAGACCACTAAAGTCATTTACTTTCTCTTCCCGAATGTTTGAATCCAGACTACCTTCTCTATAGCAATTTTCGATAACATCCCATAGGGCAATTTGCTTACCTTTGATAAATGACACCCGCTCTTCGTATGCCTCGCAGGGTTCCAAGTCAAATAGGGAATAAATTAACTTCCAGAATTGATTTCTGGGATTCGCATAATATTGTTGTAATCTCAGGGATTCTATCCCCGGCATTGACCCCAGGATTAAAACACGTGAACGTTCATCTACAATGGGTTGAAATGAACTCACCCTACTCAACTTGTTCCCCCTCTTTTTAGTTCAACTTCAGTTTTTAGTACTTTCATCTCTACTCCTTCATTTAATGATATGACTGTGTTGTTCACGCTTCCTATCATTATACCCCAAACTTTAGTTAGATTTGAAACTTCTGGATTTCAATATTTTATGATGAATTCCCTAATTTTAATTTTTACGTTTGGTTAGCTGGGCTGAATAACAGCCTATCAATTGGAGAATAATGTATAAAGTGCAATATGTAAAAAGGAGCTTACTCGAATGGATGATTATTTTGATAATCTTGACAGTACTGAAATTAACTTAAAGTATTTTACAGAACACCATGGGAATATTTATGACGCCTACGAAAAATACGGCCAGTTAGTCCATAAGGATGGTGGCCCTTTGGATGAAAAGACCTGCTGGTTGATCAAAGTAGCACTGTCTACTGAGTGCCAATACCCGAGAGCTTTAAGAACGCACATATTAAAAGCCTTAAAATGTGGTTGTACTCAGGAGGAAATCGAACACGCCATTCTTCTAGTAGCTCCCAGTGCAGGATTCCCCAGAACTATGGCTGGAATTCTGATTATGAGAAGTGTTTTGGGGGAAGCAGAAGATAGCTCAGTTCATTAATTTGCCTTTATAATCGACCACGCTCTCTCGAACTTCTAGACGTTTGAAAATCTAAAAACATACTCACTCCCCTAACATCAGCATACTGCAAGCGACATTAAACTGAACCCTCTGCCTTAAAGACTAAGGGGTTCCATTTTGGAGTTGAAAACGTAAATTCGCAGGGGAAATAGCAAATTTTCAGCATATTATTCGCATATAAAATCGCAAGATTTTAGCAGAAAAATAGCCACGATTTTGTGTTAACAAATCGTGGCTATTTACATTTCGAGTGGGTTAAACCCCTTATGTCGCTTAATAAGAATATTGTGCATTAAGTTTACTGTAGATTATGCTTATTATCTACAGAAGGATGACAGATACCAGAGCCTAATAATTTGATTATAATCCGTCCTCTGGTTTCTCGCTTCTTTCATCTGAGTATAAACAATGTTCGCCTGCTGAAGCGGGTGAAGCGTTCCTCTGTCATTTATTCCTTTTCTTCAAAGCTACGTAAAACGCAACTGCAACACATATAGCAATCGCTACAAGAGCTCCAATCATTTCATCGACTCCTCTAACATAATATACTTAAGTTCGTCTATTCTACAATAACGCAATAACCATATTATACCTCATCTACTTGAGATAAAGAATATCATTCCAATCATAAACCTTATCATCGATTCCGAGCCTCATTCGAGGGTTGATAACTTTCTTGGATTAACCTCTTTTCAGTAAAATTTCAGCACTTTATTAGCAGGCGAAATAACAGATGTTCAGCGTTATTTTAGCAAAAGAAATAATTATTTCTTTTGCTAAGGAAGTGCTAAAAAACTGCTAATTTTATGCTATTTTTAAAATGCCTCCTTGCTACAGGCGGGATAAAGCAAAATCAGCAGATGTTAAAAATCTGCTGATTTCGTGCTGAAACCTATGCTATTTTTGATTTTCAACTCCAAAATGGAACCCCTTACCTTAAAGACTAAGGGTTCAGTTTTTGGAGTCAAAGAGCGAAATCACACTGAAAACAGAAGGTCTTTAACGGTGGTCACGAATTATTATGTAGTTAACTCTCATTTAAAAATGAGAACCAGAGAATTATCTGATTCTCATTTTATTAGTCTAAGCCTTTCAGCTTGACTGGTCTTTATTTAACCTTCGATTTTGGAACTGCTTAGTATCTAACTGACACCTGACTAGTTGATGAATTTCCTGCTGCATCATAAGCAATGGCGCTCATGGTATGAGTTTGGTTCGTTTTTTTAACTTGATAATACACCGAATAGGGTGAAGAGGTATCTGTACCTACAAGTTTACTATCATAATAGAATTGGACCTTAGTCACTCCAACATTATCTTGGGCACTTGCCTTCATAGTGCTGCCCTTTTTATCGATGGTATAAGATAAGCTCACTGTTGGCGAAGTCAAATCTACAACTGGCGCAGGTGAAGGCGTGGTAACGGCTAATGCGAACTTAGTGCGGATTGCGGGATAAATATTGCTGTCTTCACCACCGAGCCGCCAAATTGAAATGCCGTTAATATTATATTTATTAACAAGGTCTAATAATGTATTTACAGATGTAGAGTCTTCAAACCAAACGGTGTGGCTGATACCGTTTACAGTATAGGAATAATGAGGCCCATTTTGCGCGTCGTCTGTAATTTGTGCGCCGTAAGTGTTTGCGGTGTTGATCGCTTGACTGTAGGTCACACCCTTGCCAGATGTACCTACCCAATCATAACCGTAGTCAGGTACGCCGAGTTCAATTTTACTTGGTGGGATAGCCGTGATTGCATAGAGCAGAACGTTATTTACCCAACTGTAAGGAGCAATTGAGCCTGCAATAGAACCAGACCAAGAATAATCGTAAGCCATAATTCTCATTTTATCTACGGCTTGTCCCAGAGCAACGTAATCGTATGCCGTATAAGATGTCGATATTGTCTTAGCGGGAACACAAAGCATAAGAGTTTTGCCGTTAGCGTGAAGTTGAGTTCCTAAATTCTGCACAAATGAAGTAAATGCGGAGTGATCTGTTGATGAGATGTTTTCGTAGTCAATTTCAATCCCAGAGTAACCCATGGAAACCACTTTATTCACAATGTTAGTGATATGAGATTGGACAACAGCGGGACTGTTGATAATGGTTGATACTGTAGTGCCGTTATATTCGTTGCTGATAAGCGGAGTTAAAGTTCTTCCGTTAGTTTGAGCAAAAGAAATCAAAGTACTATTTTCAGAATTGGTTAGGGCTGTAAGAGTTCCTGTGCTTGTAACGTCATACCAGAAAGGAGTCATTTCATTAAATGTATCAAGATTATTTTGCACAACGCTTAATGCCTGGGCTTGGTCCCAATAGGGAATCCAACCGCTGACCGAACGGTTTAGATTAAACGTGGTGCTTGCGAAAGCGGAAGCCGGTGAGCTGATGGTTAGAAGTACGAAACATAGTGCGATACCGACGAAGCGTTTGATTAGTGGATTGATTGTTTTAAACATGACACCGCTCCTTTTTAAAAAATTCACAAACAGAAAGTGTTAAATATGTGCTGCTTGTTACTTAATATTAACAATAAGGGTAACGGGGTTCAATCTCCTTAAGGAAGGAAAATTGTAGAATAAAAAATAAGGTTTTCTTAATGTTCATTGAGAGTAGGAAATGTGAAAGAAACCAATTTTCCTGCCCTATTTCAAGAAATTACTTCATTGTCGCATCACCTACATCCAATTATCTATACCTTCTGGTAATAAAATGGTATAATATATACTTGAGTTTAAATAAATTTATGATAAAGGAACGATTTGAATGATTAGTACCAGTGGGGTAACCTTAAGATTCGGTAAGCGAGCCTTATTTGAAGATGTCAATGTGAAATTCCTTCCGGGAAACTGTTACGGATTAATTGGGGCCAATGGTGCAGGAAAATCAACGTTTTTGAAAATACTTTCTGGTGAAATAGACTCTGCCAGTGGGGATGTCATCCTAACACCTGGTGAACGAATTGGCGTTTTAAAACAAGATCACTTTGAATTTGAAGAGTCTGAAGTACTCAAAACAGTTATGATGGGGCACTCGAGACTATTTGAAATAATGGAAGAAAAAGATGCACTCTATGCAAAACCGGACTTTTCTGAAGAGGACGGAATCAAGGCGTCCATCTTAGAAGGCGATTTTGCTGAACTCAACGGTTGGCAAGCTGAGGCTGAAGCTTCTGAATTATTAATGGGTTTAGGGATTGGCAAAGATCTTCAGAGTAGCAGAATGAAGGACCTAAGTGGAAACGAAAAAGTACGCGTGTTACTCGCTCAAGCCCTATTTGGTAATCCAAATATCCTGCTACTCGACGAACCAACCAATCATCTAGATTTACATTCGATCGCTTGGTTGGAAAACTTCCTATATAATTATGAAAATACCGTCATTGTCGTCTCCCATGACCGGCATTTTTTAAACAAAGTGTGCACCCATATTGCTGATATCGATTTTGGTAAGATCCAACTTTACGTCGGTAATTATGATTTTTGGTATGAATCGAGTCAACTGGCTCTAAGGTTAATGAGAGAATCTAATAAGAAAAAAGAAGATAAAATCGAGGAACTACAGAAGTTCATCCAACGGTTCAGCTCTAACGCGTCTAAAGCCAAGCAAGCGACTTCCCGCAAGAAACAACTCGATAAGTTGACCCTAGAAGATATAAAACCATCCTCTCGTAAGTATCCTTATATTGCTTTCACTCCAGATAGAGAAGCTGGCAACAATATTCTGAGTGTAAAGGACTTAACCGTCACTGTTTCAGGTGAAAAGGTGCTCGATAACATTTCGTTTATCGTTAATAAAGGAGATAAAATTGCGTTTGTTGGTCCAAATGGTAATGCTAAGACAACCTTATTTAAAGTTCTCATGGGGGAAATTGTTCCCGATAGCGGAGAATTTAACTGGGGAATTACTACCACACAAGCCTATCTCCCCTTAGATAACTCCTCCTACTTCGAAACTGATCTAAATCTTGTGGACTGGCTACGACAATTTTCTAAAGACCCTGATGAATCCTTCGTTCGAGGATTTCTAGGAAGAATGCTTTTCTCTGGGGACGAATCCTTGAAACAAGCAAGCGTTCTATCTGGGGGAGAAAAGGTGCGCTGCATGCTTTCCAGGATGATGCTCAGCGGTGCAAACGTACAATTGTTAGATGAACCCACTAATCACCTTGATATGGAATCAATCACCGCTCTCAATAATTCTCTGACAAACCTTGATGGAAATATTTTGTTTGTATCCCAGGACCACCAGTTTGTCCAAACCATTGCTAACCGAATCATTGAATTCACCCCCAAAGGATTACTCGATCGGCGAATGACATTCGATGAATATTTAGAAAATGAGGATGTAAAAGCATTGTTAGAAACGATGTATAGTTAAATTAATTTACCGGACTGTGAGAATCATTGTGTTTCATTTGAAAAATATACGCCTACTATGAAAAGAAATTTTGTATTTGATGATAAATATTTGACATATATCTATTTTTTGGTTATACTAATGGAAGCTCGTTAATATTAATGGATTTACGCAAACCTTCTCTATTGCCTACGGCTCTGGGAAGAGGCTGATGAACTTACCATGTAGCGGGTAATACAAACAATAGTGGAGGTTTTTTTTAAATGTTCAATGACAAGATTTTAAATTGCAAAGACTGTGGCCGAGATTTCGAATTTTCTGCTTCTGAACAAGAGTTCTACGCAGAAAAAGGATTCACCAATGAGCCTGGTCGTTGCCCAGAGTGCCGTGCAGCAAAGAAAGCACAAAACAGAAACAATGATGGTGGCGGATATTCGCGTCAACAACGTGAAATGTTCCCTGCAATCTGCGCTACTTGCGGGAAAGAAACAACCGTTCCTTTCCAACCATCGGGTGACAAGCCTGTTTATTGTCGCGAGTGCTACCAACCACGTTCACGCAACAATTGGTAAATCGTTAATCACAGAAACCTCCATTGGCCTAATGGTCAATGGAGGTTTCTTCTTTATCTTGGTATTCTTATAGAATACCAAGAACTTCGCGTTCGAATCCGAGGTCAGGCAAAGGGCCCAAGAAAATTCTTTCTTGGGCCCTTTGCCTGACCTTGTTTAAGTATACTAGATTCTTCGGGGATGATTAATTTACTGTGGAGTTACTTGCTGTAGGTGTGGTCGAGGTCGACGGTGCTGCAGATCCACGCCAAACATGGCCTCCGTGGCCACCACGCATGCCGCCCATACCCGGTACAAAGGTACCCGCCTTCATCGCTTCTTGCTGAACTTTTAACTGAGCTTGGGCTGCATCGCTCCAAGTCTTGATCTGTTCGTCAGTCATGAGCTGACCTTTTTCAATCTCTGAACCACCAAACATCTCTTTAGCTTTGGCTTTACCCATACCGAAAACCTGACCGTTTGCAGGAGCTTAATCGCTGGATTGCTGGCGCTGATCAATTGCGTTCTTCATCTTGTCCGCCTGTTGTTGGGTTATAAGTCCAGCCTCTACTTCCTTGTCTACAATTTGCTTGTGAATTCCAAAAACATCTGCTGGGTTAAGGTCTTGATCTCATCGAGCTTTGCTGAGTCTGTGGCGCCAAAAGCTGCCGTTACTCCCCCGACCAACAAAACGGCACTTAGCATACCTGCGGCAAGTTTCTTTTTCATGCGATTCCTCCTTCGTAAAATGTTCCGATTAAACCTGCATCTTTGATCAGTACACCTTAATGATACCCTCCACTTATGTTCAAATTGCGAAATACAATTTAAGAAGTAGTGCTATTTCAGTAAAGGAAATACCAATACTCACTGTTTAGAAATTACTTAAGATCATATCGTCGCATTTTTTCATAGAGCCAGGAACGAGAAATCCCTAAGAGTCGGGCAACCTCCGATTTATTGCCGTTCATCTTGATCAAAGCCTTTTCCATTGTTTCGCGGTCCAAATGATCATGAGCATTCTCCAGGTTCCATCCCTTCGTCGATGATAACGCAACTTCCATCTTATCCTCCCTAAGGTAAAAGGGCAAATCCTCCAGCTCTAGCATTTTCCCAGATGCAAAATTCACTGCCCGTTCAATCACATTTTTTAATTCTCGTACATTCCCCGGCCAACTGTGATCGAAGAGGATCTTTTGCACTTCAATAGAAACGCCACTAATCTGTTTGCCAAAATCCAGATTAAGCCGTTCTAGAAAGACTTGAATGAGGGGTATAATGTCTTCCGATCGATCGCGCAGAGGGATAAGGTGTAAATTGATCACATTTAGACGGTAATAAAGGTCACTTCGGAATTCACCGTTCTCCACCTTTTGAATAAGTTCTTTGTTAGTGGCGGCAATGATTCGCACATCGACTTTTACAGACTCGTTACTCCCTACTGGCTCAAAACTCCTCTCCTCGATCACTCTTAGGAGCTTACTCTGCAAATTCATGGACATATCTCCTATTTCATCCAGAAAAAGTGTTCCCTCATCTGCAACAGTAAATTTACCAGCTCTACCTCCTTTTTGTGCACCAGTAAAGGCCCCGCTTGCATATCCAAAAAATTCCGATTCCAGAAGGTTTTCTGGAACTGCTGCGCAGTTAACCTTGATATAGGGACCTTTTCGTCGAGGGCTCGCCTGATGAATAGCCTCCGCAAAAAGTTCTTTGCCCGTGCCACTCTCCCCCGTCAACATGATCGAAGAACTCCCCCGTGCGGCCATCTCAGCTTCTTGCTTTAAACGTCGCATATCTGGACTTACTGTAACTATCTGGTTGAAAGTGACCGCTATTCGGCTAGTTCCTACTTTTTCCTTGTAAAATTCATAGTCACTATCCATCTGAGCCAACCTTTCAGATACCTCTTTCGTCTCTTCCAATTTCTGATAAACGATCTTTTTCACCGCCCCGATAATCTTTCCCTTGCGCACGATAGGCAAGCGGGAAACGATGCAAACCCTACCGTTAATGACCTGAATTTCATTAGTTTCTGCCATTCCAGTCTTCAAGGTCCTAGGAAGGCGAGTGTCCTCGATTATCTGATCCACAGGCCGGTGCAGAAGCTCCTTCTCCCTTTTGCCAAATAACAGGCATGCTGCCTCATTGACGAGAGTAATTTTGCTCTGGTCGTCCACGACAAGGATCACTTCATAGGCATTGTTAATGACAGTTTGTAATGTCTCGTACAAACGTTTGGTAGCATCAAGCTCCAATGCTACCTGGTGAAAATCAGTCAAAGCCTGAAAGACAATTACGGCTCCCTTCGTTTCTCCCACTGGATTGATATTACAGAGTACCGTCACCTGGTTTATTTGCATTTGCATTTGCACCCCAACCATATGCTGTGACCGTTTGAGTACTGCGTTTAAATCTATGGTTGGAAACACGCTTCCAAATAAGCATCCTATAATCGTCTTTTGCTTTAGATCGAGAATTTTCTCACCCGCAGGATTGATTTGCTGAATGCAGTTATTTCGATCCACAACAATGATTCCATTCGGCATAGCCTGATATACGGCGTTGAGTTCGACCGCTAATTGTTCCGCTTTGCGGAACAAAGCCATGATCATATCTTCCTTGGTAAAAAGTCCAAGCACTTTCCCAACTTTGTCTACTACCACGCCCATTCCCACCGAGCACAGCCTCGCACGTTGTTCTACATCCCTGTAGTGGGTATCTATTTCCACTGTTACTACTTGGCGATTGATATGTCTCAGGAGTGGTTCTGACGCTTCAGCCCCAGCCAAAAATGCATCCAATACATTAACTTTGGTCAAGATTCCGATCAGAAAACCATCTTCATCCACCACAGGCAAGGCATCCATTTTGGCCTGGCGTAAAAGTACTACTCCCTGGATAAGTTGATCTTCAGCGTGAAGAAAAGGAACATCCCTGGTCATCATTTCATTCATCAGCATCCAAGCTCACCTCACCCTCGTACTGTTAATACAAATGATAATTTTTCTGCGCTCCCCTTCAACAAAGGGCTCCTCTGGTATTATTCTCTCCATACACTTCTAATTCCTTTCACTTTCAAACTATTCATAATAGAAAGATACTTAGGTCTTTTAATTACAAAAGCGCTAAGTATCTTTGACAAACTATTTCAGTATAATTAGAGTTTTAGTGTTTGTTATTGTCCTGAATGACGGACAGTTGGCAACACAATGGACACTTTTCGCTTCAATTTCGTCGAGAAAAAATATAAATCCGCTGTACACTTGGAACAAAAATACCCTACCGATAACTTCTTGACCCATTTCCATCCTGTACTGGAGCCAAAGTTTACAAAAATATCTGATCAAAAATGCCAATTTAGCCCAGCAACAAGAACTGTTCTAATTCTGGCACAACTATTGCAATATTCTGAATATGATTTCACCTTTTAACGCATGTCCACCTTCAACGAATCACGTGTATTGCCCAAACATTCAAGAGCATTTATTCTTGTATATTGAATTTCCTAGGCAGAGTTCAATATACCTCCTCATATTTTCACCTATTGTAACTACAATAGGTGATTTTTTTACGGCTAGGCACTGTGAAAAAACCCCCTTGCATAAACGCAGGGGGGCAAATACTCATTGTCTAAAAAAGCTATTCTCCGAGATAGGATTTTCGGATCGCTTCATTTTGAGCTAATTCTTGTGCGAGTCCTTCCAGAACGATTGCCCCAGTCTCTAAGACATAGGCTCGGTTGGAAATTTCCAAGGCTAAATGAGCATTCTGCTCTACCAGTAGAATCGTCGTTCCAGACACATTAATATCTTCAATGATGTGAAAGATCTCCTCCACGAGCATCGGAGCCAAGCCCATGCTAGGTTCATCCAGAATAAGAAGGTCAGGGCGAGCCATTAAAGCCCTCCCCATGGCCAACATTTGCTGTTCCCCACCAGACAAGGTCCCTGCCATCTGCTTGATTCTCTCCTTCAGTCTGGGAAAATGATGGAACACTCGATCGAAGTCCTCCTGGCCTAGTTTGCCCTTTCGGATATGCGCTCCCATTAGAAGGTTCTCATAAACAGACATCTCAGGAAACACATGGCGCCCCTCTGGTACATGGGATAAACCCATCTCGACAATTTTGTGTGGGAGCATGCCTTCGAATTTTTTGCTCCCCGCTTGGATACCGTGAATATATTTATCTTTAAACGTTACCTTACTATCTTTGTTGGACGGTTTTAAAAGCCCTGAAATTGTACGAAGGGTGGTGCTTTTTCCTGCTCCATTTGCACCGATTAAGGCGACGATCTCCCCTGTCTTCACTTCCAAGGAAATCCCGTGCAAGGCCTTAATTGAGCCATAGCTTACATCGACATTTTCTAACTTCAACATGTCTTGGTCTCCTTCCTAGCGCCGGATTCTACTTTTAAATTGACCGGAGCCCAAGTATGCTTCGACAACGGCTTTGTTACCACGCACCTCTATCGGTGTCCCTTCAGCAATCTTTTTGCCATAATCGAGCACGGCAATTCTTTCAGAAATACCCATAACCAATTTCATATCGTGTTCCACCAGGAATACCGTGACTCCTGTATCACGGATCCTGCGGATCATTTGCATTAATACCACTTTTTCCTGAGGATTCATCCCTGCGGCAGGCTCGTCTAAAAGAAGTATCTTGGGCGTAGACACTAAGGCTCTCGCGATTTCCAAACGCCGCTGTTCCCCATAAGAAAGATTTCTCGCCTTTTCTTCCCATTTTGCTTTCAAGTCTAAAAATCTTAAGGCTTCCATGGACTTTTCTGTTAAATCTGCCTCTTCTTTTTTCATACCCGGCAAGCGAGTGAAGGCTTGAAGTAACCCGGCTTTCCCTAGGCAATGCGCGCCGATCTTCACATTGTCCAAGACTGAGAGTTCATTAAACAAACGAATGGTTTGGAACGTCCTGGTAATCCCCATTTCCGCAATTTTGTGGGTAGGAATGCTACCTAATGGTTTTCCAGCAAACGAAATCGCACCCTGGGTTGGTTTGTAAATACCCGTAATCAGGTTAAAGACCGTACTTTTACCCGCTCCATTAGGTCCAATAAGCGCTAGGATTTCCCCCTGATTTATTTCCAGATTTAAGGTATCCACCGCAGTTAGACCGCCGAAGCGAATAGTCACATCGTCTAGTGTTAATAAGCTCACCCTTATTCCCCCCGTCCGGTCTGTTTTTTCCTAGGCAACATCATTGCCCGTCGAACGGCTTGCTTCAAGTTTACTCCGCCCATTAAACCATAAGGACGAAAGATCATGATTACAACAAGCAGTAAACCGTAAACCATCATCCTGTAATTGGATAGGGATCGCAGGGCTTCAGGAGCTGCAGTAAGGACTATCGCGCCAATGATGGTTCCTGGAATGCTCCCCAACCCACCGAGAACGACAATACTTAAAATATCGACCGACTTAAGAAAGCCAAAATCCGTTGGTTGAATAAAGGTGGTGGTATGCGCAAACAGCGCTCCACCCACCCCAGCACAAAAAGCACCTATTGCAAAGGCCTGAATTTTGTAAAGAGTGGTGTTAATTCCTATTGCTGAGGAAGCAACCTCATCTTCTCGAACCGCAAGCATTGCCCTTCCATTCCGGGAATCTTCCAACCATACCATCGCAAATATTGTCAGAACCGCAATCGTCATAACGATCGGAAATGTCGTAGATCCATTAATCCCCAAGAAACCTATGGCGCCATTCGTTATTTTCATATTAGTAAATTGGACCCGAACAATTTCGGCAAAACCAAGCGTGGCAATGGCCAGATAATCCCCGGTAAGACGTAAAGTTGGAAATCCAATGATTAGTCCAAATAGACCCGCAATAACTCCACCAATTAACACCCCTAGTAAAAAGGGCACGTGATAGTTTACTGTAGCAATTGCCGAGGAATAAGCTCCGATACTCATAAACGCTGCATGACCTAAAGATAGTTGGCCAGTAACCCCTGTAATAAGGTTCAAACCTAGAGCCATGATCAGATTAATCCCTATGAACAAACCTATGTTCAAAAGATACGGGGATGAGACATTATTGATAATTTCCGATATGAACGCAGTCAAGCCGAGTGCCATGAGGAACAGCAGAGCCTGAGCGAACCAATTATTGAATAATCTCTTCATGGCTATTCCTCTCCTTACACCTTCTTATTTGCTTTGCGCCCAAGGATTCCCGAGGGTTTGAACAAGAGCACTACTATAAGGATGGCAAAGGCAAAGGCATCCTTGTACTCAGATAAATTAACCGTTACACCCAGTATTTCAGTCAAACCAATTACCATTCCGCCAATCATGGCACCGGGAATACTTCCAATTCCCCCGAGCACTGCTGCCGCAAACGCTTTGAGACCGGCCATGAGTCCCATGTAAGGCTGAACCGCGTTAAAATAAATGCCAGATAATACACCAGCGGCTCCAGCTAAGCCGGAACCTATAGCGAAGGTAATAGCAACCACTCTGTCGATATTGACTCCCATAAGGCTTGCCGCATCCTGGTCCTGAGAAGTAGCGCGCATAGCCCGGCCGGTTTTAGTATAGGCTACAAAAAGTTGTAGGCCGAGCATCAAGAGGGCGGCAACTCCAATGATGACAATCTGATAAATTGTAATCTGAAAACTACCCACTACAAAAATTTTGTTTTCGAAGAGTTTGGGAAAACCTCTCGTATTGGGTCCCTTAAGTCGAACCATTAAAGAAGACAAAAAGATAGAAACCCCAATCGCACTAATCAGTGCAGAAAGGCGGGATGAGCGACGCAACGGTTTGTAGGCAACACGCTCAATAATCACTCCAAGCACCATGGTAAGAAGCATCGCGCCTAACAATGCCATGTAAACATTGACAGAATTATAGGATGCAAGAACAAGGCCTGCAAACGCGCCAAACATATATATTTCCCCATAAGCGAAATTGATCATGCCAATAATACCATATACCATGGTATATCCTAAGGCTATAAGTGCATAAATGCTGCCAAGGGCGAGCCCGTTGATCAGTTGCTGCATTAAATTGTTCATATTGGCCCCCTCCTTAAAACTCAGCAAAGTAAAATTGTAATGACCTAGAATTACTTTGAATGCTTTAGTAGCAGCACTAGTCACGGAGGCCAGTGCTGCTACTGATTTAGGATAATAGAACTCAGAAGCCTCTATGACGGATTACTTAACTTCTACAGGGACCTTTTTCAAAAGCGAGAATTTGCCACCTTTGACTTCAAGTAAATACACTGGGCTTTTAATCGGTTCACGAGAAGCCTGGAACGTGATGGTGCCTGATACACCCTCGTAATTTTTGGTCTTAGCCAAAGAATCCTTAAACTTTTCTGGATCTGCACTATTTGCATCCTTGATCGCTTGAGCAATCAGCATCAAGGCGTCATAGCCTTGGGCTGAAAATAGATCAGGTACTTCATTCTTGTAGCTTGCTTTAAAAGCGTTAATGAATTTCTCGGTATTCGCGGTTGGCTGTTCAGGAGAGAACCCAGCATAGGAGATAGAGCCTTCCACTGCTTGTCCACCGATTTTCATTAAATCGTCCCCTTGTAGGCCATCTCCTCCGACCATTATCGCCTTGATTCCCACTTCGCGGGCTTTCTTCATGAGCAAGGCCCCCTCAGTATAATAACCAGAGAATACGATAACATCGGGATTTACAGCTTTAATCTTAGTAATCTGACCGCTGAAGTCTGTGTCTTTGTCCTGGATGAATTCTTCAATTGCAATGTTACCACCATTGGCCTTAATTGCATCGGTAAAAATTTTAGTCAGAGCGACACTGTAATCATTGTTCTTGGAAGTAATCAGGGCAACATTTTTCCAGCCTTTGTCCTGAATAATGTACTTCATTGTTGCTGGAGCTGCAATGGTATCCAACAGAGTATCTCTGAAAATATAAGGTCCTATTTCCACCACATTAGTCCCTGTAGCACCTGCTGAAAGGATCACTGTCTTTTTGCTATTGGCGATTTGACCCGCCACACGGGTAATTCCAGTGGTTGGATCTCCAATAATCGCTACAACCTTATCTTGACTAATCATTTTGTTCGTGATGTTGATTGCCTGATCCTTCTGCCCTGCATTGTCCTCTTCCACTAGTTTCACCTGGCGTCCAAGAACCCCACCATTTTTGTTGAGTTCCTCAATGGCCATGTTCAGACCCTTTAAAGTGTTGAGTCCGTACATCGCAACATCCCCAGTCTTAGCGCCCAGGAAACCAATTTTAATGGGTTCTTTACTGTCCGCGGGAGTTGTACTGTTTCCTGTTTGACTCTTGCTTCCAGCACAGCCGCTCACTACGAGTAGCGCGACCATCAGAAAACTTAGGGCGACAATGGCTTTACTCTTTCTGTGAAACATCTCTCTTCCTCCTCATTTTTTTACACATATAAATGTATTTTAACATAAATATTAATAGCTGTACCAGTACAATTACATGTATAAAGTATTCCTATATTTTTCAGAGTTTTTCAGAAGAGAGTAGAGTCCTATTTCTTTAATTTTGCCAACGCATCCGCCAAGGCCGTATTCATCAGCACTGCATCATTTTGATTTCTAAGAAACGATCCTACTTCCTTCTTATTAATAGTTCCCTTTTCGCTTTCCCTGCGTTTCGTAAATGTGGATAGTTTCTCTCGATGCCCGCAGACACAAGTGAACAGTTTATTTTCCCCATCACCCTTAAGCTCCATCTTTTTATGGCATTCAGGACACCGCGCGTTTGACGTTTGCGAAATACCCTTTCGATACCCACATTCCCGGTCCTGGCAGACATACATTTCTCCTTTTTTACCTTTGACTTGCAGCAAAAACTTGCCACATTCAGGACACTTTGTTCTCGTCATGTTATCATGTTTGAAGGTTTGAGCACTGCCAACCACCGTAGACACAAGTTGGGTGGCGTACCGTCTCATACTCATCAAAAACGCTTGACTGTTTGCCCGACCTTTACTAATCTCCGTCAATTGTTGCTCCCACTTAGCGGTGAGTTCTGGTGATTTAAGTTCAGGAGGGACTAAACCAATGAGCTGAATCCCCTTAGACGTAGGGATGATTTCTTTGCCTTGTCGATTCATATAGAAGGAATTAAAAAGTTTCTCAATAATTTCCGCACGTGTTGCCGGGGTTCCCAGTCCATGACTTTGATCCATCGCTTCCCGAAGTTTCTGGTCTTCGATTAACTTTCCGGGGTGTTCCATAGCGGACAACAACGTGGCCTCAGTATGCCTTGAAGGTGGTTTGGTTTTGCCCATGCCTAACTTAACAGATAGGTTTCGAAGAATCTCGTTCTTACGAAGTTCCGGGAGAGTCTGCTCTACTTCCCTATCCTCTGCCTCATCGCCTAGGTTACCCTGTCCTTCGTAGACCTTGCGCCATCCTTTAAGCTTCACCACTTTACCTTTAGCCGTGAAGATTTCTCCTTTGATAAGGACCTTAACCATCGTTTGCTCATACTCAAATGCTGGGGAAAGGACGGCAAGAAACCGCTTAACGATCAAATCATAAATTTTCAATTCCTCTGAGCTAAGCCTGGACAAAGTGGGAGGTTGTTCTGTTGGGATAATGGCATGATGATCTGAAACTTTGGAACTATCAACAAACCGTTTTGTGATAATGAGTTTATTCCTCAAGATACTACGTGCCAAATCGACATAAGGTCCGAGAGCAACACTTTTTAAACGTTCCGGCAAGGTCGGAACGATATCTTCGCTAATATGACGTGAATCTGTTCTTGGATAAGTTACCAACTTGTGATTTTCGTAAAGCTGTTGCATGACCGAAGACGTCGTTTTGGCGGAGAATCCATATTTTCGGTTGGCATCGCGTTGTAGCTCGGTCAAATCGTAAGCCAGTGGTGGGAGTTCTTTCTTTGATTCTTTTTCGACTTCCAAGACTTCCCCCGTTTGTCCTGTCACTTTAGCCACCAGTTCGTCTGCTTTGTTTTTAACAAAAATTCTAGTTTGTCCACTTTTATCTTGCCAGTGGAGTGTCAATCCGTTTGCTAAGACGTTGATTGACCAATAGTCCTTGGGAACAAACTGCTTAATCTCATTTTCTCGTTCCACAACCATAGCCAGAGTGGGGGTTTGCACTCTCCCCGCCGAAAGTTGAGCATTATATTTGCACGTTAAGGCTCTGGTCACATTCAACCCGACTAACCAGTCTGCTTCTGCTCGACATTCTGCTGCAGCATACAAAGCTTCATAATCCCTGCCAGGCTTTAAATTGTTAAACCCTTCCTTGATTGCCCGTTCTGTTAATGAGGAAATCCACAATCGCTTAACGGGTTTTCGCCAACCCGCTTTTTTCATAATCCATCGTGCGACAAGTTCGCCTTCCCGCCCAGCGTCGGTCGCAATAATCAGATCGACAATCTCGGGACTTTTCATAAGACTTTTGACTACTCCAAATTGCTTCGAGGTTTCTTTCATGACTACTAAGTCCATCTGAGCAGGAAGCATCGGTAAATCTTCCAGCTTCCAAGTTTTATACTTATCATCATACAACTCTGGGTCCGCAAGCGTCACCAAATGACCTAGTGCCCAAGCCACAACGTAGTTAGAGCCAACGAAACACCCATTGCCCTTTTGATGACAATTGAGAATCTTCGCAACTTCACGACCCACCGACGGTTTTTCGGTCAATACTAATGTCTTTCCCATATCATACTTCCTATCTTTTGCTTTCTTGATTTCACAGCCAAACGCAACTATTGCTAGAGTACTTTAGCAAATTTGAATAAAATGAATGCAGGCCACGGCACAGGAAGTGCCTTTTGTCAAATGCCCATGGCTAAAGCTCCTCTTTGGGGACCCTTGTTTTGTAATTCACGATGATTACCCCAAGAGCAACTAACGCTAAAGCCATAAACATATTAAGTGTCAATCGTTCGCCTGGAATGAACAAAGCAGACAACATAGCTCCAGAAACGGGTGTCATAAATTTGTAGACGCTAATTTCTCCTGCCTTATTGTATTTTAGAATAGCATACCAGAGAGAAAAGGCGGTTGCTGAGAGAAACGCCGAATAAAATAGGAGAAGTAACGCTTTGTTCGTAAAGACCATGGCGTGTGGTGTTAAACCTGGAAGGCCAACCGCAATAAGAAGTAGGGACCCCAATAGCATTTGCCACGCCGTCAGAACAAAAGGATGAACCACGTTAGAAAGGCGTTTTGCAAAAATGGTTCCTATGGCACTCACTAAACCCGATAAGATCATAAAACCTTCTCCCCGCCAAGAGAAGTCAAGAGTGAAACGCGCTCCAGCATTGATCATGATAATTCCTGCAAAGCCTGCGACAAGTCCAAAGAGCTTACGCCAATCCAAGCGATCATCGACATAAACAAAATGTGCTAATACAACCACAAAAAAGGTACCTGCCGAAGATAAGATGGCACCCTTCATTCCAGAGGTATGTGCCAAACCATTATAGAAAAAGAAATACTGCAAACTGATTTGTAATAGCCCCAACAGAAACAAGTGAGGTAACATTTGGCTTTTAACTTTTGGTGATTGACGAATTCCTACGACAATTAAACAAAAAATGATTAAAGAAGCCAAGAAGAAGCGTATCCCTGCGAGTACAATAATCGCATAACGATCATCCGAGGCTATGCCGAGTTCAGCGTAGCTTACTTTCAAAACTGGGAAGGCACTTCCCCAAAGAACCGCGCAAAACAGTGCGATAGCGATGACCCAATATTTATTGATTAAGTAATGTCCTAAACCTTGTTCTCTTTTACGTGAAATGGAGTGCATAGTTTCGTTCCTTCCGTTGATGCTTCTTTCTTTACTATGTGTAATAATAATGCCTATTATGGAAATGGTCAAACTTAAAGGAGAACCCAGTAGGTTCTCCCGTAGAATAGTTTTAGCCAAAGCTGTTAACAGCCATTTATGCTTGAATTACGTCGATCCACTGTCCGTCTGTTAGTTCTTCCAATTCCTCCACGCTTAACTTGATAGCAGTATTGGATGCACCAGCAGCAGGAAAAATACGAGTATGAGCTTGTAACGAATAATCCAGATAAATAGGTAAGGATTGTAGTAATCCAAAGGGACATACCCCGCCCACAGGATGTCCAGTAACAGCGACAACTTCATCTGCTTCAGGCATCTTTGCTTTAGTATTAAAGATATCCTTGAATTTCCGATTATCTATTCTCTTATCTCCAGCTGTAAGGATCATGACAAAGCGATCGTTCACTTTAAACAACAAGGATTTGGCAATTTCCCCAGGGGTTACTCCTAACGACTCTGCAGCTTTGGCTACTGTACTTGTATCCTTAAAAGTTAATATCTCAACCTCTTTGTTGTTTTGCTTCAAAAACTCTTTAACCTTTTCTACTGACATAATTTACTCCTCTCCTGGCAAAGTAGCAAGAGTTTAATACCTTGTCATACAAGAGTTGCTAATTATGACTTTCAACAAGACATAAATCTTCATTTAAAGAAATAATAGCCTTAGTGTATTTTTCGCGATCTATCACAAATTGCATATTGACCTGGCGAAGTGACTGTGATACGCACTTGATATTGATGTTGTTTTTCGCCAAAGCATTCGCTGCTCTTGCTAGAATCCTTGGCATCGCTATATTGGATCCAATCACACAAACGATCGCTGCCTCTTGAACGGTCACCGTTCGATATTCCGTTTCAAGTTCAGACACCAAGAGATCATTAAGGTCAGACTGCCATATTACTAAGGATATGCTATTTGCATTGGTGGTTTTCATAATATAGCTAATATTATAGGTTCTAAACTTCTTCATAATTTCTAGATCAAAGCCTGGTTCACCAACCATCGAAGTGTCATGAATTTCTAAAACCGCAATTTTATCAGAGCCTGCGATTATTTCTATCTTAGCCTGTGGGCCAATATAATCATTTGAGATTACAGTCCCAGGATGATTAGGTTCAAAGGTATTCTTTATACGAAGATTTATTCCAGCCATTTCTAATGGTTTCGATGCATTAGGATGAATAGCCTCCATTCCGATATCCGCAAGTTGATCTGCTACATCGTAATTTGTCCTGCCCACGGGTATCGCTTTGTCGACACCTACAATTTTGGGATCGGCTGAGGATAAATGATATTCTTTGTGTATAATTGCTTCATCTGCTTGAAGATGGGTTGCGATTTTGGAAAAGGTTATCTCCGAGTATCCTCTTTCATATTCTCGCATGATTCCCTCGATCCCTTTCGTATAGCCCGTAGCCACGATGATTGCTTCCTGAGGATTTACGTTCTTAAATGATTTCTCAATACGATCACTAATTGAGAGTTGCTTAGAATCACGGAAACCCGTCAAGTCAACTAACTCGGCGAGAATACCGTTATTACGCAATATATTGACTGAGTTAAAGGCGGAATGAGCTTCTCCAATCGATGCGAGCAGCTCCCTGGCGGCAGAGAAAATACTGTCTCGTCCGACATATCCAGACGCAATGATGTCTTCCATGCTATTTAGATAAGCTTTCGTTTGCCTAACTCGTTCTTCTAAGAATTCACGACACACTTTAGTATCTAGACCAAGATCAGTAAACGACTCGTTAATCTGTAGTGCCTTGCTCAACAGTTCATCCATGGATGGCTCATAATCTTCACCCTGGATGAAGCACTGGTAAATACCCGGAGCCTTTGTCTTTTTATCTTCAAGAAGCATATTAGTTACTCCAGCATAAGCAGAGACAACAAATACTCTTCCATACCGAAACCCTTTAGAACCTGGATGGCCTATGATGTCGTTAAGTACATTCTGAAATTGGGACATTGACGTTCCACCGATTTTTTCCACAGTAAGCATAATACAATCTGTACCTCTCTTCTTTCAATTCTCCCCCTACACCCTTCATTCGGCAAAGTTCAGCGAATTCCTTCATAACAAACGTAATTTGATTGTACCAGAATCAGATACGTTTGTCTCGTGTATAAAGACAAGAGGGCTTAAAGACGTCTGCTTTAAGCCCTCTTGTTTACTTCATTTCCAATGGATAGGAACCCGGGATTAATTTGGAACATATGTTGATTATGTGGACAGGGGTACCGTACTGATTGTTTAACCCAGTTGACGAGGATACAAAAAATCAATTGTAATAAGGAGGAATAATCTTTGAATATTGAAGAATTTCTAGAGCTAGAGCCTGATGAACTTTATATCCTTCTCCAAAAAATGCCACCTCAAGAATTAGATGAACTGCAATCGATCGTTTTAGAAAGAATCAAAGAACTACGAGAGGAAATTGCTCTAGCCCGGAAAACATTTTCATCTCTCAAAATTGAACCAGAGAAATAGTTCATGAATCAACCCCATAACACTAAAACGTGATATGGGGTTGATTCATGAACATTTAGTTTTAATTAAAAAAGCGACTTGAATTAGCTAGCATAAACAGTGGTTTCCGTAGATAGTCTATCGGGTATAAATCATCCCTAGCTGAGATTAATGCCATAATTTTACCTACGTTAGATACCGGATCGATGGCAACTATTACAAATGCGTCCTTTTCGGTGGATAAAGGATATATTACATTGTTCTTATTCAGAACATCATGATAGGCATCCAAAGTGAGCACTCTAAAATCGAGGTTACGCCAACGTATATCATAAAGCTTAAAGGCTTGGTGTGCAACTAAAGGCAAGAGGATGTCTTCCGTCAAATACAGCTCGATCCCAATCATATACCCTTCACTATCGAGGTCATTCCAATATTCACAATGGAACAGGTTATTGACAGCCTCTCTGTACGTCTTAGTCGCCAAACGCATTTGATTCAAACTTTGGCCCATGCCCAGCCATTTAATTCGTGGGATGCTGAGGCTGTCTACATCATAATAAAGCCCAATATCACTTTTCTCGAGGGTATACTCTGAAGTTGTTTCATCAGGCATTAAGTAGATATAACCCATTTGCATGTTATTGTCACAGGTAATAAGCACATAACATCCCCCCTAAGCTTAATAGTCTTGTCAGTCTTATTAACAAGGTAGGTATATCATACCAAAAATTACTATTTATTTCCATACAAAAAGAAGGTGTGTCGACATATATTCCAGCTTTCGAACAGTCTTTTTCATTTTTCGATTAAGAACGATTCATGAATTTGTTCTTTCTGCCGTAAACTTCTACACCTGTATCACTATTTCCTGCCGTCCTGTGTCTATACAATTATTAATAATTGCTTGACTTTTAGACCCACGCTTAATCCAAATTCTTCTTAAATTTCTTTGATGCGATTGCCAACAAAATAATAGCAAAAGCGCATAACGTTAATGTGTCCTGCCAAAGATACTCGATTCCCACGCCTTTGAGGAAAATCCCTCGCACGATTTCTAAAAAGTAGGTAAGAGGTAATAACCCGCCCATAATTTGTAACAACTTAGGCATGGTTTCCCGAGGAAAGATAAATCCCGACAAAAGGATGGAGGGTAAGATCAAGATGAACGTCATTTGCATCGCCTGTAGCTGAGTCTTGGCGACGCTAGAGATTAAGAGACCGATTGCCAAGATGGTGAATAGGAAAATACTAGACAGCAAGATAAGGAGCGGTATGCTACCGATCGGCACTACACCGAACCAGAAAATTCCTGTCGCCAGAATCAGGGACAGGGAAACAAATCCGATAAACACGAAAGGAAGGAGCTTACCCAGAAGTAATTCAAGGGAACGAATCGGGGTCACGATCAATTGTTCCATAGTGCCGCGTTCCTTTTCCCTCACAATGGCAAATGAGGTCAACATCGCAATTACATTTTGCAGGATGAGACCGATTAAGGCTGGAATGTTAAAGACCTTTGATTTCATATCCGGGTTGTACCAGACTCTAGTCTCCATATTGAGCGGCAGGCCCGTATTTTCGGCAGTGCCTGAGGCAATAAAGCGTTCACTCTGGAGCTGCAACGATTTATTCAGTCCAAGCATTTGAACTGCGGACATGACTGCCCGGGCTACGGTAGGATCCGAGCCATCAACCAAAACCTGAATAGTTGCCTGTTCTTTGCCCTGTAGTTTCCTTCCAAAATTCGGAGGAATAATGAGTGCTGCCCGTGCTTTGCCACTATCCAGGTTACCTTCTATCTCCTTATAACCATGAACAAACGTATCCGGATTCATGTATTGAGTGTTACGAACGGAAGCAATAAGATCCCTACTATCAGCTGTTTGGGATTGGTCCCAAACCACCGTAGGAAGGTGCTCCACATCCGTGTTTACCGCATAGCCGAACAAGAGGAGCATCCCGAGCGGCATGGCAATGGCCATGACCAAACTGGCTCGATCTCGGAGGATATGGATGAATTCTTTCTTCAAGACCGCTATGAAACGCACCCAAGAAAATCGTTGCATTACCCCCGTCCTCCTTTATTAATCGCAAGGTTGCGAGGGTCTTCCGAGGCTTCGTGTTCAACGTAATAAATGAAAAGATCATCTAAATTATCTCTCGATCCTCTTTTCTTCATATCTTCCGGCGATCCAAACGCGATCAACCTTCCATAAAAGACAAAACCCAAGTAATCACAACTGGCAGCTTCATCCATATAGTGAGTGCTGACCAGAATCGTCATCCCCTCTTTGGCAAGTTGATGAATCAAGTCCCAAAAAATCCGTCGAGAGACTGGATCCACTCCAGCCGTCGGTTCATCCAAAATGAGTAGTTGCGGATTATGCAGTAAAGCACACGCCAAAGCCACTCTTTGCTTCCAACCACCCGAAAGAGAAGAGACCATTTGTGACGTTCGCTCGGCCAAGCCGATCCGTTCAATCACCCGTTCTTTCTGAGCACGGGCCATTTTTCCACGTAGATTGTATACCCCAGCATAGAAATCAAGATTCTCGCTTACGGTTAGATCATCATAGAGGCTAAATTTTTGAGACATATAACCGATACGCTGTTTGATTTCTTCAGGCTGAGTTCTAACGTCGTAGCCAAGCACTGTAGCCTGCCCCTCCGTTGGCACCAGGACTCCACAAACCATGCGGATAATGGTTGTTTTTCCAGCGCCATTCGGCCCAACAAAACCCATAATCGCTCCGGTAGGAAGTTGAAAGGTTACTCCCCGAACCGCTGTATAAGTACCAAACCGTTTAACCAAACTCTGGCAATCAATGGCCATATCCATTTGCCTCACTCCTCTATCGCAGGGTCACATCTGCAGGCATACCCGCTTTCAACTGATCTTTACCTTCGGTAATACTAAGTTTAACGGCATAGACGGTGGTTGTTCGTTCCTCTTTCGTCTGTACGTTCTTAGGAGTGAATTCTGCCTGGTTACTTATATATTGAATTTGTCCTTTGAACGTTTTTCCAGGGTAAGAATCCACAGCGATCGAAGCTTCTTCTCCCACTTTTACCTGGCTAAGCTTTGCTTCAGGGACATATATTTTAATCCACAAATCCAACGGATCAAGCATCGTCACCAACGTTGTACCAGGATTGACAACCTGACCTAACTCGACATGCTTGTAAAGAACTTGACCGCTTGACGGACTCTTAATAGTTAGTTTGTTTATACTCAGCTCTGCAGCTTTAACGGATTGGGCTGTAATATCAACAGCCGCTTTCTGGGCCTGAATCGCAGGTTGTGTGTTACCAGCTTGCGCTTGGTCTAGACTAGCCTGAGCAGCACTAACATTTGCTTGTGCACCCTCATACTGAGCTTTGAGTGTGTCAAGTTTGTTTTGCTGAGCATCCACAATTTGCTTACTTATGGAACCAGCCGCGTAGAGTTTTTGATCATTGGTGAGATTATTCTCTTCGAACTGAAGATTCGGGGCTAAAGCCGCTGCATTAGCACTAGCAACTGTCAGCATTTCCTTAAGCCGTCGAATTTCTTCCGCCCGCGCTCCTCCCAAGAGGTCATTGAGTTTAGCTTGCGCCTGTGCCTGCTGGCTCTTCGCAGTATCCAAAGATATTTTAGCCTGACTGTCATCCAATTTGGCAATAATATCGCCCGCTTTAATGAGCTGACCTTCATGCACCAGCAGTTCGACGATTCTGCCGCCCAACTCTGGCTGCACAGGAAGTTCCGTACCTTCAATCGTCCCAGAATACGTATTAGTCTCCGTAGAGTGGTTAAAATATCTGTTACCCCAGATCGACAGGGTAATGAGGACTAGAGCAATGACAACAATCGTGATTTTCTTTCTCATGTTTCTCCCCCTTCTCCTCTTCATGACCTACGACTGTATTTGGGTTCCCCGCAGAAAAATGTCCACAATGGCTCTAAGTTCCTGCCGATTGTCTTTTCCCTGTTCACGTTCTGGAAACAGCGAACGGGATACAAGATAAATCACAACTGCTCCGACGATGCTACGCATCATTGTCCAGGCATCCAGGTCGTCTCTCAATTCCCCTTTGAATTGACGCTGCTGTAAAAAAGCTAAAAATGATTCCTGAACGCGCCCTACCACATCATTAATCAAGGCATCCTTCAGTTCAGGATGAAAATTTGCTTCAATGATTACAATACGAAGTAAGGGCCATAAGGCCGTGACATGTTTTTGACGATCTTCAAGTATGAGTAGGAGCACATCTTCCATGGGTAAATGATCATATTGCAACAGGAGATCGTGCAGAGAATTATCTACTCCTGGACCAATAAAATTTTGCACCAGGGGAATTAACGTTGCCAACAAAATTTCCTTCTTTGTTTTAAAGTGTCGAAAGATGGTACCTTCCGCAACTCCAGCTACACGAGCGATCTCGCTGGTAGTGGATGCACTGTATCCTTTTTCTGTGAATACTGTAAGTGCAGCTTTTAGTATTTTCCATTGTTTGTCTGTTAATTCCCCATACAATCGTTCTCCCCCTAACCCGAAGTGTTGAAAAATAGGTATTTGATCAGACATTAAATAATCCCTCATTTACATGTTTAGTGATCCATTAATTTAGAGATAAGATATATGCATTATACCAAAATATTCCCTAAAGATAAATGAGTAATTAAATTAATTATGATAGTGTTTACTCATTAAATGAGTGACACCTCTATAGAAATCTTAGATGCATAAAGATCCGACACCTTTGACCTTCAGATGATTTCGAGTTTTTAGCGGGATTAATTAGACTAGCGGGTGACAATTATGATATTCTTAACTGATAACCTCAAACTATTCTAAAGACTAATACCTGCAAAGGAGTCTTTCTTCATGCCTCGCTTTAACATTACTGAGAAACAAATTCTAGATCTAGCTGATAATGACCACGTCTACAAAAAGGGCGTTTCTTATTACATGGACAATAGGGTCAGCAATTTCGTTTTCTCTTCTGAGAAAAGTATGGTCAACGCTTCTGTGGTTGTCGGATTACATTATACCGTGCAGGTATCATTTGATAAAGATACCTCTATACGCTCATACCGCTGCAATTGCCTGGGCTTTGCAGACTATCCTGGTGCCTGCAAACATGTCATTGCCGTGTTAAAAGCAGCTCAGCAAAAGTTGCCATTAGCCTGGCCTAACCCCGTGGTCCAGAACCGCGTTGTCGAAGACCTTCTGGCTGTCTTTGCCAATCATCATACAGACTCCCCCCAAGACGAGCTGAACCTAAATGTAGAGCTGCTAATCATGCCCGGACATCGTCTTTCTGCCCACTTGCAACTTAAACTGGGTCTACAGCGCCTCTATGTCGTCAAAGACATTGGCCAATTACTTACTTCTTTAAAAACAGGGCGATCCCTAGAATTCGGCAAGCAGTTCACACTTGAACCGTCACGCCAGGCCTTTAAAGAGGAAGATCAAGCCCTGATCTCCATGCTGCAAGAAATGTTTGAGCAACATACAGCCTTAACCGAAATGCAAGGCCCTTTTTATTCCACGACCCTACTAAGTCAAAAGTCTGTACCCTTGAGTGGCTATTATTTAAAAAAGTTTCTGGACGCTTTAGGGGATAAGCCGTTTCTATGGAACATCGGTTCTGCTAATCCGCAAACCTCCCAGATTATTCGGCAAGGGATGCCTATGGAATTCTCACTTCAAGCCCAAGGTCAGGATCTAACCTTGGCCCTAGGCAATGAAGAAGTGCCCCTCCAACTAACCCCCGATGGAAGCTATTACGCATACCGGCAGAACATCTACCTTGCTTCTACAACACAAAAAGACCTTCTTCCTCCAATTCTAACTGCGCTTCGCAAAGGATCTATGACTAATCTATTGATCCCTGCCGCACAGAAAGAGTTTTTTGCCTCAGAGGCCCTGCCTCTAATCTGGAAACTGGGACAAGTGACTATTGAGCCCACACTCGGAGAGAAATTTAACCAGGAAACTCTAGAGGCCAAAATTTATTTTGATCGTGCGCACGATTTGGACGATATGGGTATCACTGCTCGCGTGGCTTTTCACTATGGCGCGACCACCATCAACCCGTTTGCCTCTTCCCGTGAAACCAGCAATGAGTCAGCTTCCAATGAAGTTATCCTTATCCGATCTGTAGAGCAAGAACGACAAATCCTGAACATTCTTGAACAAGCCGATTTTATTGTCTCTAAGGGTAAAATCCACCTTGAAGAGGATGATAAAATCTTTGAATTCACGGTGAACTGGCTTCCTAAACTTCGAGACCTTGCCGAATTATACTATTCCGATCAATTTAAACTTAAAATTCGAACCTCTACCACATTCTCAGGCCAGGTTCGTCTGAATGAAACTCTGGATATCTTAGAAATATCATTCCAATACACCGAGATTGCTCATGACGAATTAACGGACATTTTTCATTCTCTTCATTTAAAGAAAAAATATCATCGCCTTCGAGACGG
Source organism: Desulfosporosinus sp. Sb-LF (assembly GCF_004766055.1). Classification (NCBI taxonomy): domain Bacteria; kingdom Bacillati; phylum Bacillota; class Clostridia; order Eubacteriales; family Desulfitobacteriaceae; genus Desulfosporosinus; species Desulfosporosinus sp. Sb-LF. The sequence continues at coordinate 52,910 of NZ_SPQR01000003.1, forward strand.
CTCCTTTCTTGATTTGAACCAGCCCGAGTTAGATGCCGTCTCTCAACTCATTGAAAACTTGGACCTGAGCGCCGATGATCTCAACAACAAACTCCTCAGTCTGCCGAAGTATAGAGCCCTGTATATCGACAGTTTCTTACGCCAGGCCAACCTGCCAGGAGTGCAACGCAACAAAGCGTTCAAGCAATTGGTTCAAAGCATCCTAGAGCCTCAGGACGGGGAGTTTGAAATTCCAGGAGAGCTTCAGCATATCTTGCGAGATTACCAGAAAACCGGCTTTAAATGGTTAAAAACTCTGGCCTCGTATGGACTTGGCGGTATCTTAGCCGATGACATGGGGCTTGGTAAGACATTACAGGTCCTCTCCTTCATTTTGTCAGAAAAGCCGACAGCTACCCACCCCGCATTGGTCATCGCCCCCACATCGTTGATCTACAACTGGCAAGAGGAAGCGAAGAAGTTCACCCCAACCTTGCAAGTGTTGGTCGTCGAAGGCACTCCCCAGGAACGGGAGGCTCTATTGATCGATATTAACCAATGGGATCTTGTGGTTACCTCTTACCCCGTATTACGGCGAGATATTGAGAAATTCACCGAATTTGACTTTTCCTATTGTTTTCTAGATGAGGCACAGCACACCAAAAACCCCCAAACCCTTAACGCCAAGTCCGTCCAGAAGATTCGGGCCAAAGGTTATTTTGCACTAACGGGCACGCCCATTGAGAACTCACTTTCGGAACTTTGGTCCCTCTTTAATTTCATCATGCCTGGCTATCTTCTCTCCCACCAGGAGTTCCGCAAGAAATACGAACTGCCAATCATCAAGGATGCGGACTCCAAATCACTGGAAGAACTAAGCCGTCATGCCAACCCCTTTATTATGCGAAGGCTTAAGAAAGATGTCCTCAAGGAACTGCCCGACAAGATCGAAACCCAGCTTAATGCTCCTTTAACAGAAGAACAAAAAAAGTTATACTTAGCCTATTTACACGAAGCAAAAGGGCAAATAGCCCAAGAAATTGCCGCCGTGGGTTTTAGCAAAAGCCAAATGAAGATATTGGCAGCTTTAACTAGGCTGAGGCAAATTTGCTGTCATCCAGCTATGTTTTTAGAGAATTATAGCGGAGATAGCGGCAAAATGCTGTTATTACAGGAACTATTAGCCGATGCTCTAGGCAGTGGCCACCGTATCCTTATTTTCTCCCAATTCACGACAATGCTCGATATCATCCAAAGTCATCTAGCCTCGGAAGGCATTGAACACTTCTATCTTTCGGGTTCGACCAAAGCGGCAGAACGCGTAAAAATGGCCAATTCCTTCAACTCAGGCCAAGGTAAAGTCTTCCTTATCTCTTTAAAAGCTGGCGGCACTGGCTTAAATCTCACCGGCGCCGACATGGTCATTCACTACGATCCCTGGTGGAACCCCGCAGTGGAAGACCAAGCAACTGATAGGGCTCACCGCATCGGTCAAGAAAACGCAGTTCAGGTGATCAAACTTATTACCCAGGGAACCGTCGAAGAAAAAATTAACGCTTTACAAACTAAGAAAAAAACGTTAATTGATTCCGTAATTCAACCGGGAGAAACTATGCTTTCTAAATTATCCGAAAAAGAACTGAGAGAGCTTTTTGATTTGGCATAGCACCGCATTCGCGGAAGCACATGGACTCTCATGCTGCATTCATCGGAGGAGGAAGTACGCATACAACACTAGGAACATCCTGTTCCGTGCATGTTCGTTATTGCGTTTCTTAACACCTAGGCGTCTGCGCTCATTGACGCAAATTCTCCGCAATATCTAATCTAAGAAACTTTCACTGGGCCTGGTAGATGGGGTTTGGAACGTTTTGAGGATCTGAAGAAAAAAATACTAACAGATAGTAGAAAAAAGCACCTAGTAAAACAGGTGCTTTTTTCTACTTGATTTTTATTGATTGATTTATAAGCGATATTGAGCGAATTCAGGCAATGAAGCGTTTAATCACGACAAACAGGACTTGTCCCTAGATTGTATTGACGCCGAAGTCCATTGATAGCATGATAGCTATGAACGCCTAAATCTTAAATTTAGCAACAGCACTCATTAGGCTTTCCCCGAGCTTAGCTAAGCTTTCAGCGGATTGACTTACTGATACCATAGTAGCAGCTTGTTCCTCAGAAGCGGCGGAAACCTCTTCTGCACTGGCTGCACTTTGCTCAGCAATTACGCCTATACTTTCCACTGCTGTAACGGTTTGAGTGGTCCCGCTGGCCATTTGCTGTGACGCGGCTGTTACCTGCCGAATCTGTTCAACAACTGTGTTGATCTCTTCAACAATGGTACGGAAGGAATTCCCCGCTAAATTAACCGCTTCGACTCCCGCGTCCACTTCTCCCTTACCTTTTTCCATCATATTGACGGCACGTTCCGTCTCTCGTTGAATATTTCCAATTAATATGGCTATCTGAGTTGCGGATGTCGATGATTGTTCCGCTAATTTCCGTACCTCTTCAGCGACAACAGCAAAGCCTCGCCCTTGTTCACCAGCACGTGCAGCCTCAATGGCCGCATTTAAAGCTAGTAAGTTAGTCTGTTCGGCAATTCCCTTAATGACATCGACGATTTGTCCGATCTGCTGGGATTGATCTCCCAGCTTAAATACTGCTTCACCTGTTTGCGTCGATACTTCTCGGATATGCTCTATTTTCTGCACAGCATTTTCCGCCTGAAGAGCCCCTAATTCAGCAGCCTGTGCTGCCTTTCCACTACTTTGGCTAGCGATTTCCGCATTCGCGGCTACCTGTTGGGCACTAGCTGACAACTGCTCGATGACAACACCAGTATCCTTCACTGATGTCGCCTGGTTTGTCGCCCCCGACGCGAGTTGAGCTAGAGTGTCAGAAACCTGTTCACTTGCAGCAGTCGCTTCCTCCGCTGCAGCTGATAATTCTTGACTAGTTGCCGCCACACTTTCAGACTGTGTTAGAACTTCTCCAATAACTTCTCTTAGCGAATGCACCATCTCACCAACAGCTCGGGATAGAACACCGATTTCATCTCTATTTCTGATTTCAGGCATTTCCACGTTCAAGTCTCCATCAGCCACGGCTTGTGCGACCTTCGTGACTGCAGATAGAGGACGACTAATATGTCGCGCCAGCATAATGGCCAAAACCGTTCCCCCGATCAAGGCAATTGCTACGAAAATAATAAGAAGTCTTATAACAGAACTCTTTTTGGCATCCGCATTTGCAACAGCTTGGGCCCCTCCAGTAGCCATAAAAGCCATCTGATCTTCCATATTTTTTAGGAGGAGTTCAAAACTTGCTTTGCTCTTATCCGTTAGTATAGGACGGGCCTCAACATCCTTACCAACCTCCACCAACTTCCAAATTTGGTCAGCATCCGCCATATAGGCATTAAATGATTGCCGCATTGCTTGATTTCTTGCTTTCCCCTCCGAAGTTGTTACGTATTGTTCATATGTGGTAAAATCATTCTCCCATTTGGTTTTAAAATTTAGGAATTGAGCTTTATCGTCCTGAAAAACTCTCGCATCAGCCCGCATTGTAAATCCTAACAAAAGAGTGCGCCGAGTGTCTTCTGTATCCTCAACCACTTGTGCCAAGGAACTTGTTCCTTTCAACCAATGCCCACCTAAATCCTCTGCTCCTCGATTGATCTGATAAACACCGTAATAACCCACGCCCCCTACCAGCAGAGTAAGTAACAAAACAGCCAAAAAGCCTAACTGTAATTTAATTCGTATTCCATAGTTAATGACCGATTTTGTTGTTCCAATCTCTTTGTCCATGATTTTAATGTCACTCCGTTTCCCTCTCGAATCCCTTTAAACCTTGTATTTCTACATGGAAATCTTATAACCTCTTTTTTGTAATAAAATTTGCTAATAGTACCAGCAAAAAACATCTTATTATGAAACTTCAGGTAAATAACGTTTAAATCGTTCAATTTGTCGAGGGAGAAGGATTATTTTTGTAAAACGAGAATAATAATAAAGCCTTATAACTGAAATAATTTCTGAGAGAAGGTGAATCGTTTGATCAACGCGCAAATGCAAAGCGCGACTGAATTCCTAAGTCTTTTATCGAGTAGTTCAGGAGTTTCGGGCTATGAAGCGCCTATCGCTTCTTTGGTTATGGAACGATTTAAGACTTTAGCAGCTGAAGTGCATAGCGATACATTTGGCAATGTTTACGCCCTAAAAAAAGGCAACGGACGACGTGCCAAAGTCATGTTAGCTGCTCATATGGATGAAATCGGCCTTATCGTAAAAAAGATTGATCCCCGTGGTTTCATAAGTATAGCTTCAATTGGTGGGGTCGATCAGAGGACCCTCTTGTCTCAAGAAGTACTCGTTCATGGACACCAAACCATTCCTGGTATTATTGGCACCATGCCCCCCCACCTTCTTCAAATTAGCGACACGGAAAAAGCCGTTAAAATGGAAGAAATGGCTCTTGATGTTGGACTTTCTCCTACTAAAATCAAGGAGCTCATTCAAGTCGGCGATACTATCACCCTACGACGCGAAACCCATTCTTTGCTTAATAACGTCCTGGCAGGAAAATCGTTGGACGATCGAGCTGGTGTCGTTGTAATGATGGTTTGCCTAGAGGAACTTTCTCGATTACACCATGCGCATGATGTGATCGCAGTAGCAACTGCGCAAGAAGAAGTTGGAGTTCGAGGAGCGCTTACCAGTGCTTATACGCTTAATCCAGATCTAGCCGTGGCTATTGATGTAACCCATGCAAGCACTCCTGATACTAAGGGGCAAGTAACGATCGAATTAGGCAAGGGACCTGCCGTTGCACTCGGCCCAAATATCCATCCCTCAATCTTTCGCCACCTCTCAGAAACTGCCCGAGAGCATCGTTTACCCATTCAAATTGAACCAATCCCTGGAGTCACAGGAACCGATGCTTGGGCTATCCAAGTAACCCAAGCAGGTATTCCCACGGGACTCCTCTCAATTCCCCTACGTTATATGCATACCTCAGTAGAAACGCTCGACATGCAAGACGTGCTTAACTCAGGAAAACTACTGGCGCATTTTATTGCCTCCTTACCTGACGATTTGGAGGGATTTATATGTTATTAAAGAGTCTGAGCGAATTAAACGGTACCTCGGGGGCTGAACGTCTCGTGCGTGATTTCTTGCGCCAACAAATCGAACCTTATGTAGATTCAGTCATCATCGATAAAATGGGGAATTTGATTGCGACTAAAAATGGACATCGACCTGGTCCTAAGATCATGATTACCGCTCACATGGATGAGGTCGCGCTGATGATCGTCGAAATCACCAGCGACGGTTTTCTCAAATTCCGACCCGTCGGGGGAATTGACCCTCGAATCCTCGTCTCTAAGCCAGTTCTAATTAACGAAACCATCATCGGAGTCATCGGGGCCAAAGCCATCCACTTACAAAAGCCCGCTGAACGCCAAAAAGCCTTACCCCTTGACCAACTTTACATTGACATAGGAGCTAAGTCCAAAGAAGAAGCTTCTAGTAAGGTCAAGCTCGGTGATTATGCCTATTTCATGACAAAATGCGAATCCTTTGGAGAAGGTCTTTACAAAGGAAAGGCCTTTGATGACCGGGTAGGATGCGCTATCTTAGTGGAGCTTCTGAAGAAGGACTATGATTTCCCCTTAGTCGCAGCATTTACAGTGCAAGAAGAGGTCGGCCTGCGGGGCGCTAAGGTCGCGGCTTATCATATCTCACCAGATTTCGCAATTGTCCTTGAGGGGACTGTGGCTGCGGATGTCTCAGATCGAGAAGAAGAAGGTTGGGTTACCGAAGTTGGTAAAGGTCCGGCTTGTTCTTTGATGGACAGGGCAACCCTATATACCCCCAAACACATCCAATGGGTTACAGACATAGCCCGCCAGATGGGCATTCCTCTGCAGTTTCGACGCGGCTCCAGCGGCGGAAATGACGCAGGTTCTATTCATGTTAGTAAAATCGGAATTCCGACAGTTGTCTTAAGTGTTCCTTGTCGCTACATCCATTCCTGTGCCTCAGTCATTTCCGAAAAGGATTATGCTGCATGCCTCAACCTAGTGGATGAACTTTTGAACGATCTCCCGCGTAAACTCAAAGCTAGCCCAGTGGATAAGGAGGACATATAATGGATTTTACAATGCTTAGTCAGTTAACACAGTTGTTCGGCCCGTCCGGTTCCGAGGAGCTAGTCGCGAAATTTATCTCTACTCAAGTGCGCCCTTACTGTGATGAACTGACGACAGATACCTTAGGCAATCTCATTGTTCGGCGCCATGGAACAGGTAAACGGATCCTAATCGCCGCTCATATGGACGAAATAGGCTTAATGATAACCCATATTGATAAGAAAGGATTTCTGCGTTTTGCTCCCTTAGGTGGAGTGCATATTACCAACCTTATTGGTCAAAGAGTCAAGTTTAACAATGGGCGGATTGGAACGATCGGGGTTGAAAAGTTAGAAAAACCCACCGATCTCAAGCTTGAAAAGCTCTTCCTGGATATTGGTGCATCAACTCAAGAAGAAGCTGAGCAGCTTGTCCAGATAGGGGAAACGGTTACTTTTATCGGGGATTTTGTGGAGTCCGGATCGAGGATTATTTCTAAGGCCCTTGATGACCGCATTGGTTGTTTTGTGGCAATTGAAGCTCTCAAACGAACCAAGTCCACTCATGAATTAGCGTTTGTCTTCACTGTACAGGAAGAAGTCGGTACCCGTGGTGCTCAAACGGCAGCCTTTGCCCTGGAACCGGACTTGGCCATTGCCGTGGATGTGACGCTTACCGGGGATACCCCCAAAGCACACACCATGTCCGTCGAGCTAGGCAATGGAGTGGGAATTAAGGTTTTAGACCGCTCCATGGTGACCTCTCCGCAAATTAAACGTTGGATGGCCGCTGTAGCCACTGACAAGAACATTCCCTTTCAATGGGAGATTTTAGAGTTTGGGGGAACGGATTCTGGAGCGATTCATTTGTCTCGAGGAGGGGTCCCCTCAGGAGTTCTCTCGATCCCCACGCGTTATGTCCATAGTCCCGCCGAAATGCTCGACAAACGGGATGTAGAAGCAGCGGTAGATTTGCTTGTGGCACTTTTAGAAAGCCTTGAGCCCCAACTTGCCCTTACCCAAACACCGCTTCTCCTACCCTTTGCGTAATCAAACCCATCATTAAGCAGGCCGTTTTAAAATAACATGAGGATCCGACACATAAAATAACAGGGTTGTAACAAACGTCTTTTCTTTGTTACAACCCTGTTATTTTATGTGAATTTCCTTCAACTACTAGAATTATTCACCTCTTCGCAGTCTACATTAAATCTTGAAAGCGGGAACATTCACCAAATGTTATCATGACGGTAAAGCTTATCTAGTTTATAATAAGTTAGTGCCTAGATTATAATGAGTTGTGTTCAAATGAAGTTCTACTTTCTTATCATTTGAACAAACTTGCTAATAAATTTAAAGCAAGAAGGATAACGCAAAATGAATCAAACCTATCGTGATATTTCAGAAAATATACAACGTCCGCTCCTAACTAAACGCCTGTTACTGATCCTAGCGATTAGTTGTGGACTGTCGGTGGCTAACCTCTATTATAATCAGCCCTTACTCGCCGACATGGCCCAAACCTTCCATGTTTCCGCACGAGAAATGGGAAACATCTCGATGCTAACTCAAACAGGATACGCTTTGGGTCTTTTTTTGTTTGTCCCATTGGGCGATATCAAAGATAAAAAACGCCTAATCATTATGTTACTTGGCGCCGTCGCGATATCCTTAATTGGTGTGGCGGTCTCCCCGAATTTAAAGATGCTGGGAATAGCGAGTTTCGCCGTCGGAACCACGACAGTTGTTCCTCAGATCATTGTTCCTCTAGCAGCACAACTAGCTGACCTCAAAGAACAGGGCCGTATCGTTGGGATCGTCATGAGTGGCTTATTTTTCGGAATACTTTTAGCCCGAACGATCAGTGGCATTATAGGGAGCCTTCTGGGCTGGCGCGCGATGTTTATTATCGCCTCAGGAATGATGTTAATTCTAGCACTTGTGCTTATGCGTTTTCTGCCAAAAAGCCACCCTACGTCAAAATTGACTTATCAACAAACCTTGAGTTCTCTATGGGGACTTATCACGGGACAACCCTTATTACGGGAGGCTGCCCTTATGGGTGGACTACTCTTCGGTTCGTTTAGCGTCTTTTGGACAACTCTGGCCTTTTTCATTAAACAACCGCCCTACCATTATGGCACTGAAGTGGCTGGATTGTTTGGTCTGATTGGAGTCGCGGGGTCATCCTTTGCCCCATTCGCTGGGCGATTAGCTGACAAAAAAGGTCCCCGCCTTGTGGCAGGGGTTGCTTCCGCTCTAACCTTACTTTCGTTTGTGTTGCTTTGGCTTTTCGGGTATCATCTATGGGGTCTCGTGATCAGCGTTATTTTATTAGACTTAGGTGTGCAAAGTGCCCAAATTTCAAATCAGGCAAGAGTTTACAGTTTGGTCCCTGAAGCCAAGAGCAGACTGAACACTGTTTATATGGTCACTTACTTCATTGGAGGAGCACTTGGATCGTACCTCGGCATGTATGCTTGGAGCCTTTGGCAATGGAATGGGGTTTGTCTCACTGGAAGCCTAATGATTCTGCTTAGTTTAGTTGTATGGAGTATCGGGGGAAGAAAGCGTTGAACCTTTAAATCCTTAACTCTCCATCATTCGATGAGATAATTTTATACAAATCAGGTCGTCGATCCCGGAAGATTCCCCACTCGAGTCGCTGTATCTCTAATTGCTCCAAGTCAAATTCAGCTATCAGCACAGTTTCTTCTGTTCTGCCCGCTTCGGCTACCTTGTTGCCTTGCGGACCAGCAATAAAGGACGATCCGTAAAAGGTAATACTGGAATCATCGTCCTTTTCAATTCCGATTCGGTTCGAGGCAATCACTGGAATTAAGTTAGCTGCAGCGTGTCCCAACATACAGGTCTGCCAGTGTTCCTTGGAATCGATTGACCCATCTTGGGGCTCAGAGCCAATAGCCGTTGGATAAAAAAGCAGTTCTGCACCCATTAATGCCATACATCGAGCAGCTTCTGGGTACCATTGATCCCAGCAGACCCCCACACCAATTTTCCCAAAACGGGTATTCCAGACCTTAAACCCTGTATCCCCAGGGTTGAAATAGAATTTTTCCTCATAACCTGGACCATCTGGTATATGACTCTTACGGTATTTCCCCAACACATCTCCATTGGCATCAATGACGGCAAGCGAATTATACCGGGCATAGTTCTTTTTTTCATAGAAGCTGATCGGCAATACCACCTGAAGCTCTTTAGCTACTTGTTTAAAATGCTGAACAGCTTTATTCTGCTCTAATTCCGCCGCATAGATATAGTAATTGGATTTTTCCTTTTGACAAAAATATGGGGTCTCGAATAGCTCTTGGAGCAAGATAATTTGAGCGCCCTTGCTAGCTGCTTCCCTAACCAGCCTATCCGCCTTTTCGATATTCTCATTGGTATTTTCAGAACAGCTCATCTGAGTAGCTGCCACTTTTACGTTTCTCACCTTAATTCCTCCCCTCAGGCATCTGCTGGGTTGTGCAATGCACATTTCCGCCCTCGCGGATAATCCCCATCCCATTGACCGTTCGAATCCGCCTTTTAGGGAAAACTTCGCACAACACCTGCGCCGCCAGGCGATCCGTCTCTTTCGCCTTACCGCCAAATACGGGCAAAATGATTCCCCCATTTACAAAATAGAAATTTAGATAACTCAAGGTATAACGCGTATTAGTCTCGGTGTGGCATAATTTCGGCGGCTGCTGGATGGGGATGATTTCAAAGTTTCTTCCCAAGGCATCGGTTTCCTCACGAAGTATCTTTAAGTTTTCTTGGGTAATCGCATAATTTTCATCCTCTGGATCGTCACAAACCTGCAGCAAGATTTTCCCGGGAGCCGCAAAACAGGCGACATTATCCACATGCCCGTCGGTCTCATCCCCGTCTAACCCTTTTTTCAACCAGATGACTTTCCGCACATTCAAAAAGTTCTTTAACTCAACTTCGATCTGTTCTTTAGTGAGTTCTGGGTTTCGGTTGGGATTCAGGAGACACTCCTCCGTTGTCAAAAGCGTGTCTTCTCCGTCTACATGAAGGGAACCTCCCTCCATCACTAGAGGAGCATCAAACCGTTTCAATCCAACAGAATCAAGAATTTGCGGAGCTACCTGATCGTCCAAATCCCACGGGGCATATTTGCCACCCCAAGCATTGAACCGCCAGTTTACCCCTGCTAACTCCCCGCTATCATGGACTAGAAATGTCGGCCCATTATCCCGTAGCCACGCATCATTATGCTCGATAGAAAGGCATTCAATCCGTTCGTTCTGAAATATTTGAGCGAGGTTTTCCAGATCGCCAGGATTCACCACGACAGTCACTGGTTCAAATTCGGCAATCGCCTGGATAATTTCGGCATAGCCCCGGCAGACTGCTTCGAAGTCCTCAGGATAACACATGGAGGCTTGAACAGGCCATGAAATAAACGTGCGCATATGCTTGGCCCATTCTGCAGGCATTTTAAAGTTTAAATTAATCGGATACATTGCATTCCCTCTTATTCATAGTTTTATGGACTATTCTTCTTATTCTACTTCATCATATAAAGAATATAAACCTTAAGTAACCTAACCTTCATTCTAAATATATTTCTAGATCTACTATCCTGATTCTAATCCAGTTTTCTCAATTAGACCACACGCACTACAATTTTGTGTAGAACGTCTGTGGTATATCCTAAAAAAACTGCGGCATCTTTGATATGATGATAAACTTCTCTATATTTCAAGGCTTGCATCAGATCTGGGCTCTTAAATAGCTCTACCATACCTGCTCGATACTCATCTTCAATGGTCATCTGAATCTTACGTATAGTTCCTATTTGAATTTGAGACTTGCGAGGAACATCTTTTAAAAGATCGATTGCCTCCACAAGTTGATCTGTCCCTCCCTTTAATTGCTGTACCATATTTTGAATAATAGTATCCGTTACCACTTCAAAGGCTTCCATTTCTATAAGCGTAGATTTCGCGTATTCAACAATTCTATCCATTTCCACGGAAAGCGAATATATATCCTGCCGATCAAATGGAGTGACAAAAGCTTCTATTAAATTGTCTTCCATAGTAAAACGATACCTGTCCGCAGCATCCGCTTCACGAATTAAAAGCTGGTAGTCTTCTTCTGATCGACTGGTAAGCCAAGAACATAGATGTCCCACTACGTTAGTTGATGCTTCTGCTTGATCTCTTATCATTTTATAAAAGTCACGTTTTACTGGAAACAACCTCTCCCAAAAATTCGCTTTAGCCATTACTACCTCCTATGTTCTTTAAAAATAAGCATAAACTTCGACTATGATTACATTAACGAAGATATGTAATATACCAAAGCCGCAACTATTGCGGACGCGGGTATTGTGATACACCACGCAATAATGATTTCTTTACCAATCTTCCAGTTAACCATCCGGAATTCATCCGCCCCTCCAACTCCTGCTACACTACCAACAACAACATGCGTCGTAGAAACGGGTGCCCCAAGAACTGTTGCCAAGACAATGCACCCACCCGAGGATAGTTGAGAATTCAGACTATGGATCGGGCGAATCGTATAGATGCCTCTCCCGATGGTTTTCATGATAGGCCAACCTCCAAGCAACGTACCTGCGAACATGACTGCACCAGCTAATCCTTTGGTCCAGATTGACCCACCTTGGCCGCTTGAATAACTTGCTGAAGCTAGAGCTAGCGATATTATTCCAACCGTCTTTTGAGTATCATTAGCCCCATGGCTATAAGCCAATAAACCGGCAATGACCCATTGCATTCTTTTTATCCAACGATTGATTGAGAACTTTGCATTTCGCAAGGCAATATTCGAGATTGTTTGAAGCATAAAAGCAACCATAAATCCTAGCACAGGAGATAATATTAAGGCTGCAACAATTTTCGTGATTCCTATCAATTGGTGGCCTGGACCAATTAGCTCGCTCCACCCCCACAAAATGTAATTCGAACCACGAGCAATCCACACAGCTCCCACTAATCCACCCACCAAAGCATGAGTGGAACTTGACGGGAAACCAAATTTCCAAGTGATTAAGTTCCATACCACAGCCCCAATCATTGCGGCCAAAAGTACTTTAAGCAAGGCCGTTTCTGTCGGTATTATTACTATGCCAGAAACGGTATTTGCTACAGCGCTGCCACTCGTCAGCGCTCCGACAAAACCACAGATTGCCGCCAAAAATATCGCCTGGCTCGGGTTCGCCGCTCCGCAGGAAATAAAGGTTGCCACAACAGAACTGGCATCGTGAAGACCATTGGTTAACGTAAAAATTAGCGCAGCAAAGATTACAATAGCTAGAATCAGTACCGAGGAAATAGACATTCTACCACCTCCCAAAATACTTTGTCTAAAATGGACTCAAAATGAAGGCTAGTCCCTCTAACATCGGGTCTAGCCTTCATTATACAATAATGCTTCCTTATTTTCTTGTTTCCCTTCCCATTGATTTAATCACTATCTTCTAAGACAACCCCATAGTCCTGCCTGGCCTTGGACGGAGATATAATACCATTTATTACATCTTGCCGTACCCTCTCTGGATCTCGCTGCAAGGGGTCTCCCCACCCCCCCCCACCTGAAGTAATCACAGTGAGTACCGTTCCCTTTGGCAACGAACGATCACTTTCTTTACTTTCCATAGTGATCCGTTGTCCATCTTCCATTGTCAATTCGGCAAAATTCAGACTGCCCGATTTCCCTGAAACAGAGCCAAAGGGTGGAATTTTCATCCCGTCACCGAACATGACAATATTGGTTGGTTCACCATAAAATTTCAGACTATACCGAATACCTGGTCCCCCACGCCACATCCCTGACCCAGCACTATCCATTTCCATCTCGTGACATAACGTTAAATGAGGATACTGGATTTCATTGGCTTCAATATTAGGGGCACGTACTCCTCCATAGTTAGATAGGGGTGCCATATAGGCGTAACCATCCCGCCCAGCAATTCCTCCGCCAGAACCCAGAGCACAAAAGGCGAAGCCGACGTAAAATTCCTGGTTACGAGGGTCAATGCCATAAAAAGACGGGCCACAGTAACGTCCAAAACCTGCGGGTAATCGGTCCCCAGCGACCGTGTCCAAGGCTTGAAAAATGGCGCTAATGATTTCACTTGCTGGAGTCAACGTACTTAACGTGACCGGCGCAGGATCATGTGGATTAACCAAACTCCCTTTAGGCATATTTACCTTAATCGCCCGGAAAGCCCCGCTATTACGAGGAATATCTGGTCCCAAGGCCCAAAGGGCACCAATCCAAGCTGCAGTCGTACTAGTAACCAGAGCAGTATTTACAAAGCCTTTGACCTGAGAATCAGTCCCGTCAAAGTCAAGAGTCATTTCCTCTGCACGAACTTTAACCGTAACCTTAATTTTGATTGGATTCGTTTGGAAACCATCATCATCGACCCATTCTTCCCCAATGTAATCTCCATTTGGCAAACCTTTGATGGCTAATCGAGTGAGTTTTTCAGCATGATCTAGAAGATACCCCACCGTTTCCTTGATTCGTGCTGGGGAGTAATTGTTAAGCAATTCTTTTAAACGAACACTCCCAATATTGTTGGCTCCCATTTGCGCCCACAAATCATTTTGCAGCATTTGCGGATTTCTGACATTGCGAGTGATCAGGTCCATAACCTCGTTGATAACCCGCCCCTGACTCACAAGTTTAATCGGGGGAATACGTAAACCTTCCTGGAAAATCTCGGTCGCCTTAGCATTATAACTACCGGCAACAGACCCACCAATATCTCCGTGATGAGCCCTGCTAACACAGTAGAATAGAACCTCTCCATCCACGACCAGTGGGGTGATTATGCCGATATCCGGAAGATGATTCCCCCCTTGATATGGATCATTTATGATAAAAACGTCGCCCTCTTCGACCTGTCCAGGATATTTCTTAATAATTTCCTTAACGCTAAATGTTCCTGCAGCTGCTAAGATAGGAATGCCATTGATCTGAGAGACTAAATCTCCATCTCCGTTACAGATCCCACAGGCGAAATCGCAGGCCTCGGCAAAAATAGGGGATCTGGACGATCGTTCTAAAGCATAGCCCATTTCCTTGGTAATCGTATCCAAACGATTGGCAATAACTGCCTGCTCGATAACCTCATCCATTTTGGCATTCATCGTTATCGTCCATCCTTTCCTATTCTAATCCTTAAGTTGCCCGCCAGATCTAGTTCAGCCTGACAGTTCTCTTCTACTAAGATGGTCACAAAGTCCTTTCTAATTAACGCTGGGCCTCTTAACTTCATTCCTGTATATAAGTCTCGCCCCTGATAAACTTCTATCTGCTGAAAAGATCCATGCCAATAGACCGATTGTAACTTATTAGTTTCAGGTATCTCTTTACTACCATTATCACCTTTACCCCTTGTGCCCCGTAATTCCCCTGTGTTCCCTATATCCCATTTCGCTCTTTTGTTGTCCAGTGCTCGTCTTGTTTTCTCCAGGTACGAGCGTGTTTTGATCCTTTCTTGAAAGAAATCTTCCTTTTCCTTAGCTAACAGTCGCAGGTTCACAAGTTCTAAGAGCTTCTCCGGCTGGCTATAACCGTAAAGTCTACGATGGTTATTGTGAAAATTCTGAGCTAACTGTTGCCAAACTGATGGATCATTCGTACCACAAGGCAGGGCTGTGTTAATTTCATGATGCTGATCAGGGTACTTTAAATCTGCAGACCAAACGTACTCACTCTGATCGATACTTACGCCGAGGCGAGACAACTCTTGATCCGCTTGCCGTTGAAGTTCCATTACGATTTGATTCCAACTTGGGCCTGGCGTCTCACCTAACACTATAAAGAGACTGCGCAAGACTTCAATCTGAAAACAAGCGTGGTGCAGTCCTTGGGCACAGAAAACGGACGCTAGCTCAGGAACTACAACTTCCTGAATCCCTACCCCCGCTGCCAAAGCTGTCGCAAACAACGGCAGTGCACCACCGACAGCGGCCAAGGCGAATAAACGGGGATCATAGCCTTTCTTGACGGTCATAAGGTAAACGGCATCCACCATCAAGGAGAGCGCCACCTGATAAATGGCATAGGCTGCTTCAGGGACGGATAAACCTAATGGTTGAGCAATCTTCGTTTCAATAGCCTTATAGGCTAATTTCTCATCTAAAGCCATGCGTCCACCTAAAAAACCCGAACTGTCTAATAGACCCATGATCAAAGCCGCATCAGTGATGGTGGGTTCTTGACCCCCTAAACCATAACAAGCAGGCCCAGGCTTCGCACCGGCAGAATGTGGTCCAACCCGCAACATTCCTCCCTTATCCAACCAAGCAATACTTCCCCCACCTGCCCCAACTGTATGAATATCTAACATCGGCAATTGGACAGGGTATCCGGCGATCTCGGCCTGATGGTTCACTTCCATCGTTCCTTGCCTAATTAGGGAAACATCAAAGCTTGTCCCCCCCATATCTGCCACGACCAATTCGGGCAAATCCTGTTCATGAGCCAAGGCCCATCCCCCTTTGACCCCTCCAGCCGGACCGGAAAACAAACTGTGCACAGCACGCTGACTTGCTTGCCTTAAATCCGTTAAACCGCCATTATTCTGGGCGATGGATATTGGCACTTGAAGACCGTTATTACGCATGTGAGACCTCAAATCCAGTAGATAATTACTTAACACAGGACTTAAGCGTGCATTTAGAACTGTTGTGGTAGTTCGTTCATATTCCCCAAGTTGGGAAGAAAGTTCAGACGAAAGCGTGATAAATACGTTGGGCAAAAGACCTTGCAATTGATCTTTAAACCCTTCTTCATGCTCCGGATTACGACAGGCAAAGAGCAAACATACCGCAACGGATTCTACCTCTTGTTGCCGCAAGAAATCGGCAATCTCCTTTATTTGGGCGTGATCCACGGATTTGATAGACATACCCTTATAATCCATACGTTCCCGAAGCCCTATGCGCAAATACCGCGGTACTAAAACGGGGGGTAAAGCAACACGAAAATCCCATTGTTCAGCCAAACGTGAACGTCTTAATTCCAATGAATCGCGAAAGCCCTCGGTCGTGATCAAAGCTGTTTTTGCACCTTGACCCTGCAGCAAGGCATTGATACCTACAGTCGTCCCATGAATAAACTTGTCGGTTTGCCCAAGGAATTCTGAGAGTGATAAGCCGAAACCCTGCGCCAAATCAGTTAGGCCTCGCAAAATCGATTCCAGAGGGTTTTCTAGGCCAGAAGGAACCTTGGTGGTAAAGGAACATCCATGCTGATCCCGAACCACAAAGTCCGCGAACGTACCCCCTACATCAACTGCAATTTTGTACATTTCTTCCATCTCCCTGTTAGCTAAAAATAAGTAAAATAAGCTTTAAAACCACCTTGATTCTTTTAGACCCTTCTCTCTAGTCATAATGAAGAAGTCCCCATTGTGGGGACTAAAGCTAATAAAAAATAAGCATTCAACAATCCATTCGAACCCCAGTTATAGGCCGAAGGACTCCATAAAACGCTGTACCTTATGCTGAACCTCAGATGACATCTCCACTGTGGGCGCAAAACCTGAAAGGGGTTTCGTCGCATCAATACCCATTTTGGCAGTTCGACTTAATTCATCACTCGAAGGATCTAAAGTACAGCCCATACCCATATGCTGCGGTATGATCGTCACTCCTCTATCCGCTTGAAGTCTAGTGGCCATGGCCCAAAGCACCTGGCGTTCATCGAAAACGTCCACATCTTCATCGACTACAACGACCATCTTCAGATTATGATCCACCGAGAAGGCCGTAAAGATGGCTTGCTGGGCCTGTCCCTCAGCAATCTTCTTCATGGAAATGTAACAGTGGAACAATCCACAAGCCGAAATGGGAGCATGAACACTTTTAATATTAGGCAGAGTCCTTTTCAGCGCATTCAGGACATCCCCTTCTCGCTGTACAGCGACAATCGTAATATGCTCTGAACTCATGGCTGGTGTAATATCCTGAAAGAGCGGTTTCGTGCGGTACTGAATTGCCTTAACCTTGAACAAATTTTCCGTGCTGCGATAACAGGCATAATTTGTGAATTCTGCAAAAGGGCCTTCAGCTTCTCGTTCTCCTGCGACGATTTCCCCCTCGATGATAACCTCAGCATAAGCAGGAACCGTCAGATCGACCATCTTGCAGCGAGCGACCTTCAGCGGAGACCCAAATAATCCCCCCATCGCTGCAAATTTACCTTGATCATAAGGGATCAAGGCCATTGACCCCATCGAAATATTAGGGTGGATACCGAGTACAATCGTCGCTTCGAGCGATTTACCCATTTCTTCCGAGCGGCGGAAGTACTCCCATAAACGTTGCCTAGAATGGAGGCTAATCCCTAATTTGTCCCTACCCTTTAACTGCATCCGGTGATAACCTGCTGTATCAGCACCCGTCACTGGATCTTTAGCAATGACCAAGCCTGCTGTAATGTAGGGTCCAGCATCAATTGGGAAGTGAGTCAAAATTGGCAATTTATACAAATCAACCTCTGGGCCTATAACAACATTCTCCCGAAACGGAGCATCAGCTATCTCGACAGGCTCGATCCGCTGATTGATTCGCTTGGAAAACTCAGCGGCAAGATCGTTGGGATGAACACCCATAGCCAATGCCAAACGCTCGCGAGGAGCCAAAACATTAGTGACAACGGAGATATCATGCCCTTTAACGTTATCAAAAATCGTCAGCGGATAGCGCCGCACTTTCTCTAATTCCATAATCAAGGTACTAATTTCATACTTTGGGTCAATCTCCTCATGAATATGGACAACCTCTAAGGGGTTTTGCTGCTTAACTCGTTCGATAAATGATCTCAGATCCTGCTCCAACTTCTACGCCTCCTCAAATAATCATGTTAATATTTAATAAGCCTCAATGAAAGTGGAGCGACCTATTGAGCTGATCCACTTTTATGTAAGGCATCAACAACAAACTTAGTCAAGATAGTACCTCCAATGATACTTACATCCGCCGTCATACACGACGAAATCAAAACGACTTTAAGCGGTAACTTCAAAACTATAAAGAGACCTGCCCCAACGCAGAAGTTCCCGACAAGTTTGTATCGACCTGTGCCAATAGTAGTGACTCCACTTAATGTATCGCTAATCACCTCTCATTCTCACCCACAATGCAAAAAGACAATAGAAAAAGCCCACAGTCCTATATGACTGTAGACTTTACCATCGCCCATTATTAGCCTTATCAAAAAAGGCTAAGTTCAATATTACAGGCAGGTCTTCTGGCTCAAAGTTCATCATCGCCGTACGCCTTCCCAGCAAATGCCAGTGGCCAGTGTACAGGACTCCCTCTTCACAGTGGTGGGTCCGCTCAGGATTAATATACTACCTGATTCCCTATTCTCCCCAATTGGGGCACCTGTAATAATTCCTTATTACCAATCCACCATGAATTAAGAGTGGATTATGTGTTTTTTATATGTTTCGACGCCATTATTAAATTCCCTGCTTCTAATCATGAACTAGGGTAAATTCTTTTTCGATGAGTTTCGTTGATAGACAGATCAAAACGGTAAAACCCACGTCTGAGCCTTACCGCTTTGATACTTATCAATTTTATTGTTTTCCAGAAGCATTTACCTATATTCTAAACCATTGATCTTAATTATTTCTAAACAGTTTATAAACAATCTATAAACGAATGCTCTACCCTCAGTTTATTCCTAGCCCAAATGAATTACGCAAAATATCAGGACGCAAGGATCCGGCATGAAACGAGTTACCACTCTTTAAATTACATAACCACACTTCCGCAGGGCTAAACAGACGTGGGTCGATATCGTAAAAATCCCCACATTCCTTATACACCTCCGCAAAAGGTCGACCATATTCCCGAGAAGACGATGACGGAACCAGCTTCACCAGAGAATCGAGAGCTTTATCATCATCATGAAGGTAATAAAGTACTGTCGAACCATAAAGAAGCGCATCGTTTGTCCGCCCAAGGGCACTTAGATTATCACCCGCTACTGGTGATAACGGACAAATACCCGAACCGGATACTATGTTCTCTATATTATAGCCCAGTTCCATGAGTTTAGATAAGCCAGTTTCCAAGGCTCGTGCCGCTATCTGAACTGAACCCACCTGTGACGCAGTAGGGGCTACCATGATATAGAGATTTGTGGGATCGCATTGACACTCCTCTAAAATATACCGAACCACCTCTTCTGAAGGAAGTTCCTCACTTTCCAAACAAATGATCGCTGTCTCCGAATAATCCTCATAGCCTGAAACTTCAAATACTTCACCCTCATGAACAATAGCACGTCCCGGACCAGAACCCATTGCTAATAACTTGCCATTTTTAATAGGCCATCCGGCATATTGGGACGCCAGACAAGCTCGGATCGGATGATCAGAGACTACTTCAACTGCGGGCCAGTGCAACCCATTAAAGTCTGACCAATGTTGTTGAACCTGGGCTAGCCCTCCGAGGCAAACAGACGCGAACAAGGTCCCTGCTTCCCAGCCACCCTGAACATGAACACCGCAATCGATCACTGTTACCCCATTTTGTTTGTGAACCTTGACCCGAAGCAGTTCGCTCCGGGAGAGGAATTTCTGAACCAACGGGAAAGCCTGACGGTTAGGACTTAATTCATGGGTTTGGCTAAGCGGCAAAAGCATAGTGTTTCCCTTCTCCAAGTGAAATTATTGTTCTACAATCTCTCGTACTCACCCTTAGCATTAAGATATTGAATATCCCTGCAACCATAATATTCTCCATACATATCTAACGGATCAAAGCCCCTTGGTCTAGTACAGTCATCCGAGTAGCCGATATAGTAGACTTCCAGGTCCTGGTCTCTCATACGGAATATATACTGTGGTTCAGCTTCAAACTTTTTGATTAGTTGTTCAAATTCCTCAGTACCTTTTTTAGCGTCCGAAGAGAAATACTCGATCATGGATTTTTTTTCGATGCAATCCTCAGTAATCTTAAACATACTCAAACCGCCTTCACTCTAATCTCGAATTTTCTGACTTGATATTATCATACCATATATTTAGTCAGCAAGCCGTATCCGGACGGGTTTTAAGCCCTTTGTCCAAGACGACTTCAAAGCCATCTGAAAGCATTCCTTTCTTACTGATTTTCACTGTTCCGCAGAATGCCCTTATGTTAGAATTACTTGTACACCCTTAAATGTGGACCCTACAAGTGGTTTAGCACTAAAGGATGGTAAAAGCATGTTATGAAAATTGAAAGGGTCTGTTTTTTATGTACGATATTGCAATAATTAATGGTTTAGTCATAGATGGAACCGGTAACTCGCCAATTCAAAGTGACGTTGGTATTAAGAACGGGACAATAGTTGAGGTGGCTAAAACTCTGTCAGCAAAGGCTACCTTGATTATCGACGCCAGACACAAAATGGTGACACCGGGGTTTATTGATGTGCATAGCCATAGTGACTTGGTGCCCTTTATGTCAGGTTCAATTCGTGAAAGTAAGATAAGACAAGGGGTTACAACTGAAGTAGTTGGGCAATGTGGTTTAGGATCAGCACCGTTCATAGATACAATGCAAGACTGGCGTAATTACTTAACCCCCATCTTAGGAACTGGGCCTCAAACTTGGGATTGGCCCAAGTTTGAGACGTTTATGCATGATTTGAGCCAAGCAAAAAAGCCTAATAACTTAGCGGTATTACTTGGTCATGGCGCAATAAGGGCACA
Organism: Desulfosporosinus sp. Sb-LF; assembly: GCF_004766055.1. Classification (NCBI taxonomy): domain Bacteria; kingdom Bacillati; phylum Bacillota; class Clostridia; order Eubacteriales; family Desulfitobacteriaceae; genus Desulfosporosinus; species Desulfosporosinus sp. Sb-LF. The sequence goes on from NZ_SPQR01000003.1 coordinate 73,764, forward strand.
AATTTTAGGGTTGGAAAATGTCGCGCCTTCAACATCGGATCTTTCGGCTATGTGCAGGATTGTCGATGAGGGGATGTCACATGGCGCTCTCGGAATTTCCTACGGTTTGGCTTACTTACCAGGAATGTTTGCGACTCAACAAGAACTTATTGCCTTAAGCTCAGTCGTGGCGGCTCATAAGGGCTTCATGATGATTCATATTCGCAGCCACTCTCTCCAAATTCGTGAGAGCATGATCGAAGCCTTAACCGTAGCCAAAGTATCCGGGGTTAAGTTGCAAATTTCTCATATGCGTTCCTATGCTAATCGGGATTATGGTATATCTGGTCAAGCCTTACTAGAATTAGTGGAACAAGCTAGGGCTGATGGCGTAGACGTCACGTTTGATGAGCACCCGTATCGAGCAGGTAGTACCCTATTATCTCAAATCCTTCCTCCATGGGCAAAGGAAGGTGGTAGTCCTGAAATAGTACGCAGACTAAAGGACCCCCAATTGCGGGCTAGGCTAAAGGAAGAATTGAATAATCCAGGACTCGATTATCCGGGTTGGGATAACTTTGTTGGAATGGTTGGCTGGTCCAACATCATGATAAGCTCAGTGTTTAGCCAACAAAATAAATGGACAGAGGGTCAAACAGCAGCACAGTTAGTCACGAAAATAGGCTTAGAAAAAACGGAACTGGTTCATGAAATTATAGATCAGATCGCTGAACTCTTAATTAGTGAAGATAGCCGAGGTTCTATGGTGATGCAGAATCTATTTGCCGAAGAAGATATTATTGAGTTGCTTAAACACCCCTTATGTCAAATAGGTTCAGATGGAATCCCTACGGGCAAACCTCATCCCCGTTTATATGGTACCTTCCCTAAGTTTTTGGGGGAATATGTCCGCGATAAAAAAATTATGACTTGGGCAGAAGGGGTTAAGAGAATAACTGGAGACCCAGCCCTTAGGTTGAACTTAGCGAATAAGGGATTTGTCAAAACGGGCTATAGTGCCGACCTGGTAGTCTTTGACCCTGAAAATATTAATGCCCCCGAAGATTATAACAATCCCTCTGCGTCTCCCATAGGGATAAATTACACAGTAGTCAATGGTCACGTCTCCATGGCAAATGGCGAGATTTTATGTACTTCAGCCGGAAAACTGATCTAAGAAAACAAATCTCTAATCGCAGAGAAGGCAACTGAACGAGCGGAAGCAAGATAATTAAAATAAACAGCCCCCGACTTTAGTTGGGATGAACGCGAACAACGTTTCTTTACGTTATAAGCGAGCTAATCTGCAACTATCGTCGAGGGCTTCATTATTTTTATCAAGTGTAATAACATTCAATTTGATGCTCATTGATCCTTGGCTGGAATTGGACCCCGTGAAAGAGCGATCTTCCCCGTTCGTGCAATTTCGATAATTCCATGGTCATCGTCTAGTACTTGGCATAGAGCATCTATCTTTGTTTCATCACCTGAAAGTTCTATCACCATCGTCTCCCGATTAACGTCGACAATGCTTGCCCGAAAAATATCGACAATATTAATGATATCCGAACGTGTCTCTACACTTGCTTTAACCTTAATTAAAGCTAACTCACGCTGGATCGATTCTACCGCTGTAAGGTCACTAATCTTGATAACATCTACTAACTTTGACAATTGGTTGACAACCTGTTCCTGCTCGATCTCATCCCCTTCAACCACAATTGTAATCCTAGTGGTATCAGGTTCTTCCGTATATCCGGCTGCTATACTTTCGATATTAAAAGCCCGACGACTAATCAGTCCGGAAATATGAGTTAAAACCCCCGGTTTATTTTCGACTAAAACGGCAAGTGTGTGTTTCATGCTATTAACCTCCCATAATCATCTGATCCAATCGTGCACCTGCCGGAACCATTGGCAATACATCCACCATTTCTGGAGTCCGAATGTCGACGACCACAGGACCGGGAGTAGCCAATGCTTCTTCAAGGACGGTGCCAAGTTCCTCCGGTTTTGTCACCCTTAGCCCTTTAACACCCATCGCTTCAGCCAATTTCACAAAATCAGTATGTCCCTTGATGTTTGTATGTGAATATCGTCCACCGTAAAACATTCTTTGCCATTGGGCGACCATCCCCAAGGTCTGATTATTTAAAATAAGGACTTTAACTGGAAAATTATAATCAGCCGCAATCGCAAGTTCCTGGCAGTTCATCATAAATCCACCATCACCAACAAAGAGGATAACTGCTCTATCCGGTAAACCACACTGTGCTCCCAGAGCGGCGGGAAGACCATATCCCATGGTACCAAGCCCACCTGATGTCAGAAACGAACGTGGATTTGTAAACCCGTAAAATTGAGCTGTCCACATCTGGTGTTGACCAACATCGGTCACGATCACAGCATCCCCCTGGGTCAACCGACTGATTTTCTCTACAACCGTCTGTGGCATCACAAGGTCAGCTTCCTGAGGATAAGTTACCGGATTTTCCTGATACCAGCGAACAACTTGCTCGGTCCAAGAATGCACTTGTTCTTTTAACACTTCAGAAACGTCGTTAACTCGGTGTAACAAAGCAGGTATCGACCATTTTAGGTCTCCAATAACACGCAGATGGGCCAAGACATTTTTGTTAATTTCAGCTGGATCAATGTCAAAGTGGATGATTTTGGCCTTTGGGGCAAAATCACTCAAAAGTCCAGTGACTCTATCATCAAAACGAACCCCTATCCCTAAAAGCAAATCACATTCCGTGGTCGCCACATTTGCCGCATAGGTCCCGTGCATTCCAACCATCCCTAAGTATTGGGGATGATCAAACGGTATACAACCCAAACCCATTAAGGATGAGATGACTGGAAACCCTGTCTGTTCAACAAACTCTCTCAAGGCCTCAGACGAATCGGACAGATTGACTCCTCCGCCTACAAAAATAAGAGGCTTTCGGGCTAATTTCAATTCCGCAAAGACTTGATTGATGGTCTCCATATTCCCTTCATATATAGGGCGATACCCCCGTAACTTGACCTCTGTCGGATATTGATAATCGATCGAAGCGGCGAATACATCTTTAGCAATATCGACAACCACAGGTCCGGGCCTCCCTGTGCGGGCAATATAAAAGGCTTCTTTAAGTGCCCCCGGTAAATCTTCAACCTTCTTTACCAAATAGTTATGTTTCGTAATAGGGGTCGTGATCCCCCGAATATCTGCCTCCTGAAAGGAGTCTCTTCCAATTAACGGAACAGAAACTTGACCAGTAATCGCAACTAAGGGAATAGAATCCATATAGGCTGTGGCAATTCCAGTCACCAAATTAGTTGCCCCTGGACCGGAAGTGGCAATGACAACCCCGACCTTTCCAGTAGCCCTGGCATAACCGTCAGCTGCATGGACCGCTCCTTGCTCATGTTTTGTGAGAATATGTCTAAAATTCGACGTATACAAAGCGTCATAAAGCGTTAACACTGCCCCACCGGGATAGCCAAAAACCACGTCTACGTTTTCATTTTTTAAAGATTCTATGATTGCCTCTGCGCCAGTGATTATCAAATTCGTGTCCGCCCTTTCTATGTCTATTTTTATAGTAGTTTTGAGTTTGCTCAAAAAAGCACTTCAACGCTTCCGAATTCCTCGGACCGATAAGGACGGAGCTTATTTAAGAAAGATATATCTGCACTTCTCATTCCTATACATACATAGTATATCAGTCGATCAATACTTTCAAGACGAACATATGCTAGACAATTCGGCTTCCAAGAGGGCTTACCAATTCTTGATAAATAGACGGCAAAGGATCTGTTCCCATATTATCAAGGAACAGACCCTCAGCAAGTTATGCCTGTTATTTATACCTTTATCAAGAAACTATACAGCTCAAATTACGAGGACGTCCAATTAAAAATCTTAGGCGTACTTATAGCGATACCCTTCCTTGATTAACATCCTTTTAACTTTAGTCAACTCCTTGGGGTCAAAGAAATGGACCTCTTTCCCGCTACGAACCGTCCAAACCTGTGGAGTCAAATGCCCTTCCTTAATAAGTTTTTTGAATTTGAAACTTGATACTTCGAGGTAATATGTAGCCTCTTTGGTGTTCAAAACGTCATAGTTATATTGATGGGTCATCGTTTCAGCCTCCTTTTTAATTTAGGCATTCACTTGAAGAAGAAATGAATCTTATCGGACCCGACGCTTGAAAGATGGATTATTCGTCTCGGATATATATGGCGCACCAAAACGAATTAGCACCCGCTACCTTAATAATACACCTTATTTATTAAGGTAGTGTTAATAAAACTTTAAACTTTAGTATATAAGCTATTATCCGCATTAAAAGCCGATACATCTTATTTTTATGCCAAAATATTTCCATTCGGGCTAAGTCAAATTAACCTGTTATGCATTCACTAATTTCATTAAAATAGATTTAAATTCTATGGTATAATCGACCTAAAGTGCCAAATGAAAGGGATGGAGCTTGTGAAAAAGATTATTTTATCGATTATTACTTCGCTTTCAGTAGTTTTATGCACGCCATTTATAACACAGGCGAGCCCCTTAGTTTACTCAACGGAGCGAATTTCCGGACAGGATAGGGTCGAAACGGCTCTTAAGATATCGCAAAAAGGATGGGACTCAGCTCAAACGGTGATTTTATGCGAAAACTCCGATTATCCGGATTCTATCGCCGCAACACCGTTTGCGGTTAGCTTGAATGCTCCAATTCTTCTGACCAAAGGGAACTCTATTGACCCACGTGTTGTCAAAGAACTGCAACGGTTGAAGCCCCGAAATGTCGTTCTTCTTGGTGGAACCGCCTGTTTGAACCTTTCTATAGAAAAGGAACTTGAAGAATCATCGTTGGAATGGGAGCGAATCGGTGGAATGGATCGTTATGAAACGTCCATCCTTCTCGCTAAACATTTATCGAGCGATTCACTCATTCTTGCCAACGGTGATGATTTTCCTGATGCGTTATCAGCGGCAACGTTTGCAGGTATTAAACAAATCCCCATCGTCCTTACATCAACAACCCTTCCCGAATCTGTCATAGGATACTTAAATGAAACTAGTCCTAAGCACATAATCGTCATTGGCGGAGAAGTTGTCGTTCCTTCCAAAGAGTTAACGAAAAACAATTTTACCATTGAAACCCGTTTGGGCGGGCTGGACCGTTACGAAACCAATGCTAAAGTCACGTCTTATATGAAAGACGTCTATGAATCGAATGATCTTTTCTTAGCCTCTGGCATTACATTTCCTGATGCCGTAGCTGGTACTGTCCTGGCTTCAAAATTCAAGGCTCCCCTTTTAATCACAGAACAAAAAGATATCCCGCCCTCTGTTTATAGCCTCATGCGAAATCATATGAAAATTGAACCCCCCGTTGAAAGCACAAGTGATAATGTAAACAATGATTTAACTAAAGGACACATTACTGCATCAGGGGGCTTAAATCTTAGAGAAACTCCCTCATCCACAGGAAAACTACTTGTGACGATTCCGAAAGACACGACTATTGACCTTATCAACCAGGAAAACCACTGGTACAAAACGACCTATCAGTCAAAAACTGGTTGGGTTTCTGCAGACTATGTAACTCTGGGCTCTATGAGCAACTCCACTACGACGCCTAATCTAGATTTAAGTGTTAATGGTACCGTTTATATTTTAGGCGGAACGGGTATTATTAGTTCTAAAACACAAACTATTATTGAGGGAAAAGCTTCTTCTAACTATAACGATAATCTTAAAGACTTCCCCCCACTACCCTCAGAAATCAAAGAACCCACACAACCTTCAAGAGGTGGCGACATCATTACCCCTCCCCCGTCTAGCGATACTACCCCACCTTCTAGCGGTACCCCCCCAGTTGAAACAACTTATGATCCCTCTAAAGAAGTACTCATAAATCCCTTTGAGGGAATTCCCGCTAACGCCTTATCCGGCAAGACAATTATGCTAGATCCTGGACATGGGGGACCTGATACAGGCGCTGTCGGTCCTAACCATACGTATGAAAAAGACAACAACTTGGCAATAGCGCTCACCTTAAATGATATCTTAAAACAAGCAGGAGCAAAGGTTATCTTAACTCGAAACAACGATACATCTCCTGCCTCCAATTATTCGGAAGAAGAGGATCTTCAAGCCCGTATGGACTTGGCTAATAAAAGCACAGCAGATTTATTTATATCCATCCATAATGACTCATACAGCAGTCCCGATATTCAAGGCACTTCAACCTATTACTCCGAAGTAAATCCTAAGCAAACTGAGAGCATACAGCTGGCTAACAGTATCCAATCCGCTGTAATCGACACAGTAAAAACCAAGAGCCGTGGGCTTAAAGAAGCTGGATTTTATGTTTTACGCAAGGCAACCATGCCTGCCATTTTGCTCGAGACTGCCTTCATTTCCAACCCCTATGAAGAAGCAAGATTAAAAAATCCGACTTTCCAAAAAAATATTGCTGTAGCCATCTTCCATGGCCTCTATAACTATTACAAAAACCCTTTACCCAAGGACTAAGCCAAAATCAACTATTGCATCAGTAAGTAAACAACTAGATTAAGCCATAGGAACAATTTACACTAACCAACGCAGGAGGATTGACGATGCCCCAGATAAAGATTCGTGGAATTGAAACAGAAAAGATTCGCAAACTAAGTAAACCGTTGATTGACGAACTTGCAATGTTGACCCAATCTCCACGGGACTATTTCACCCTCGAGGTGATTCACTCGACCTTTGTTATGGATGGAGAAGTTGTCCGAGGATATCCCTTTGTAGAAATAGCATGGTTTGACCGTGGACAAGAGATTCAAGACCAAGTAGCCCAAGTAATCAGCCGATTGATTAATGAAGCGGGTTATCCAAACGTAGACATAATCTTTACCATATTGGAAGAAGCACGCTATTATGAAAATGGGCAGCATTACTAAACACGGAAGGGCCTTCCTTAACAAAAGGGCGTAATGAGACTTAAGATCCTTCCAAGGTGGTAGAGCGCTGTCCTAAAAAAGCGGATTACACCTACAAAGTGGTGGATAATCCGCTTATATATATGAGATTTCCGAACAGAATGGGGTTGTAACAAACTGAAAAGAGTTTAGTTACGCCCTTTTATTATTAGCCTTAATCCAATAACTCCCTTCATTAATTACCCCAATCTATTCCTACTCTTCCTTGAAAGAGCTTCCATTTCACAGAATCTCAACTTAAAGTACAATAAACTATCATAATTTGCACCTTTTACCTTAACATGTTTCGGATATCCTTAAGGAAGTAGTCACCGAGCTCGAGGCCTATTTGCCAAATTCCTTAGGGATCGTGACTAAATTAAGTAGGAACAAGGAGGATATAATTATGACTGACGAAATCCACTCACTCAATGACAATAACAACCCCTCTGCTGACACAAGCAGTGACAAAGAGGAAATCGAAATACTGACCAGCACACAACAATCGATGGCTCAAAATAAACCTAAAAATAAAGTTTTTGCCTTTGCTAGCCTCTGTGTGATTAGCGCTTTTATCGGTGGACTTACTACAGTTGCCGTGATTCCCCATATTTATCCTACTACATCCACAGCAATGCAAACATCCAATTCCTCGTTTACACAGGTTGCGAATCTCACTGCCACCGAAACTAATTTCCCAGTAGCACAAATTGCCAAGAATGTTGGTCCAGCCGTAGTGGGTGTGTCTAATCTCCAATCTAGTCGAAGTTTTTCAGGGAACTCCGGTCTCCAAGAAACTGGAAGCGGTACTGGTTTTATCATTGATGCCAAAAAGGGCTATATTGCGACAAATAATCATGTGATCGACGGCGCACAAAAAATCACTATCAGTTTGAGTGATGGACGTAATCTTGACGCGAAAGTAATTGGCGCTGATCCACGCACAGATCTTGCGGTATTGCAGATTTCGGATACAACAAACCTCACAGCAGTTAAAATGGGAGATTCTTCAAAAGTCGAAGTTGGCGAATCTGTGGTCGCTATCGGAAATCCTGGCGGAGAAGAATTTGCACGTTCTGTGACTACGGGGGTCATCTCCGCAACCAATCGCACCCTGGAACTCCAAGGTGAAGCAAGTTACAATTTAATTCAAACGGACGCAGCCATAAATCCTGGAAATAGTGGTGGACCGCTCGTTAATTATCAAGGACAAGTCATTGGCATAAACTCGGTCAAATACGCGGAAACAGGCTTTGAAGGAATGGGCTTCGCTATTCCGATTTCAGATGCCCTGCCAACACTGCAACAGTTGATCAATTCAGGTGTGGCTAAACATCCAGCTCTTTTAGTAAGCACAGACGATCAATATAACACTTACGCTAAAAGCAACAATAAGCCCCAAGGGGCCTACATTTCAGGTGTGACACTAAATGGACCAGCAGCTAAGGCTGGCCTTAAACAGGGGGATGTCATCACCAAGATCAATGATGGTCTTGTTCAAAATTCTTCTGACCTTATTCGTGAACTCTATAAAAATAATGTTGGGGATAAAGTAACCATAACCTATATTCGAGATGGACAAACGAAACAAGTTGAGGTAACACTGGGAGAATTAGCCTCTACTTAATATGCTTATCATCTAATTGATTGCAAAGGAATTGGAATTCGAACAAGCTGGGAGCTTATCGCTTCCAGCCTTGTCGAATTCCAATTAGCGGTCCTATAGTAAAAGCCAACTTCATATCACATTGCTTTTTGTTGCTTATTAAACTCGACAACTTGTTAACGGCTTCTAGCTGCTTTACATACCTCTCGGACAAACCCCACGGGAGAGCCGATACTGACTAAAAGTTAAAACTGCCCCCTAGCGCGTAATTTATACCCAATAAATATAATCAGAATCCAAATAGGTCCAATATATAGAGCATAAACCATGTCAGGTAAATACGCCATCAAAGCAATAACCATTACTAAGAATGCTAACGTTATATAGTTCGAAATGGGGTAGAGTGGAAGCTTGAAATTCAGCTTTTCCACTTCCCCTATTTCTTGCTTACTACGCCTGAATTTCAAATGAGTAATCAAAATCATGATCCAGTTAAAAATGACCGCGATAGTCGCTACGGAGAGCAAATACAAGAATACTTTCCCTGGGACAAGAAAATTGAGGGCAACTGCGATTAAGGTAAGGGCAGAAGAAAAGACAATACCATTTACTGGAGTTCCAGTTTTACTGAGATGGGCGAACATTTTCGGAGCGCTTCCATGAAGTGCTAAGCTATGAAGCATCCGGCCATTACTGTACAAACCGCTATTATAGGTTGACAAGGCTGCGGTTAAGACCACCACATTAAGTATCCCTGCAGCCGCTGGAATCCCTATTTTGGAAAAAATCTCTACAAAGGGGCTGCCTGTCGTCCCGACTAAATTCCAGGGATAAATGATGGTCAAAATCAATAAGGCCCCAACATAAAAGATAAGGATTCTCCATACGACTTGGTTGATCGCTTTCGGAATGGATACCCTTGGATTATCCGCCTCTCCTGCAGTGATTCCAATGAGCTCAACCCCCCCAAAAGAAAACATGACTATTACAAGGGATAAGAGTAACCCCCAAAGTCCGTTTGGTAGATACCCTCCGTGAGCCCATAAATTACTGAGTCCAATTGGCTGGCCATTATTTCCTATCCCAAAGAAAATAATTAACAGCCCAAACAAAATCATCGCAATAATGGCCACGACCTTAATAAAAGAAAACCAAAATTCTAATTCACCGAAGGTTTTAACATTGATCAAGTTAACTATCGTTATGAAAATTAAAAACATTAAGGCTGATAGCCACGTCGGAACAGACGGAAACCAATAGTTAATGTATGCTCCAACCGCCGTTAGTTCAGCCATGCTCACGACAACATAACAAAACCAATAGTTCCAACCTGAAAAGAAGCCTGCAAAATCTCCCCAATAACGATAAGCGTAGTGGCTGAAAGAACCTGAAACTGGTTCATCAACGGACATCTCCCCGAGAGCCCGCATGATAAAGAAGACGGCAATTCCCCCGATAATATATGATAAACTGATTCCTGGTCCAACTAATTTAATCGTGGTTCCTGACCCATAGAATAACCCGGTTCCGATGGCTCCACCCAAAGCAATCATTTGGATGTGTCGGTTTTTTAATGTGCGCTGTAATTCATCCGGTCTTTCAATGTCTGTCATCAATAACTTTCTCCTTTTGTTTTTTCCTTCTACAAAATATAATACAGACTTGGAATCTCTTTTATTATTGCTAGGTTTCCTAGTTTACACTCGGAATATCCTTATACATTTCGCTATCAACTTCCTTTATCAATGCATCATATTTTTGGTGTGACAGGTTTTTCATCAAGCAGCGCCGATGGAAATAATAACTCCCACTTATAAAAGTGGGAGCCTTAAAATTAGATTAAAATCACAAAAGGAACTCTCTCAAACTGCCTTTTTCAATAATACTGCCTAGTAAATCTTTCGGTACTGGTTTCTCAAGTAAAAATCCCTGCAAATAATCACAATTTGCCCTACTCAAGTAGTCAAGTTGCTCTAACGTTTCAACCCCTTCAGCGATCGTTTTGATATTAAGCTTACTGGCCAAAGCAATAATCGATCCTGTTAACCCGTTATGCTGATCTAAAGAATCAATTTCTTTCACAAAAGCTTTATCAATTTTCAACAGAGTAATGGGGAGTTTGCGCAGATAATTTAACGATGAATATCCAGTACCAAAATCATCAAGTGCGATTCTCACTCCAAGTTTTTTTAGATTTCTCAATTTATTGACAACGCAATCAAAGCTGTCTATAAAAATGTTCTCTGTAACCTCTAATTCCAGACTGGTCGGCTTTAGCCCTGATAATTCAAGGGCCTGCATCACCGTTTCGCTAAAGTCCTTTTGCCTTAATTGGATCGGCGAGATATTGATAGCCATAACCAGGTCACACCCATATTTAATTTCTAACTCTTTACAAATTCGACTCGCCGTGTTTATAACCCATTCACCGATCTGAATAATCAGGCCTGTTTCTTCGGCTATAGGTATGAATTCCATGGGATTAAGGAATCCCATTTCAGGACAATTCCAACGAATTAAAGCTTCAAACCCACGGAGTTCTCCCGTTTGGGCCGTATATTGAGGTTGATAATGCAATACAAAATCATTGTTTATTATGGCATTTCTTAATAGTCTTTCAATGTTTGTTTTTAGTAAAAGATCCTCTTTCATTTTTAGATTAAAAAATTGATAACCATTTTTCCCAACTTCCTTAGCTTTATACATGGCTGTATCTGCGTTTTTGATAAGTTCGTCAGCTGTTTCCCCATCATCCGGATACCTTGAAATTCCCATACTGGCTGTTAAATTGATTATGTGATCATTCACCCTAAAGGATTCTTGAAAACTTGATTTTATTGTTTCTAAGAGGGACACTATACACTCTTGCTGTTTAGCATCGTCAAGCAACAGGGCAAATTCATCCCCGCCTAAGCGAGCAAGGATATCTTTTTTGCTAATACATTTTAGCAACTTTTTTGTGGTTTCGATTAAAACTCCATCCCCTGTTACATGTCCTAATGTATCATTTGCTCTTTTAAAGTCGTCTAGGTCGAGGAATACAACGTAAACTTTAGTCGCATTTTTTTCAGATAATGCAATTGCGCTCTTTAATCTATCTAAAAAAAGAACTCTATTCGGAAGATCCGTTAAAAAGTCGTAATAAGCCATATGCTTGATGACTCGCTCATTTTCCTTTAAAGTGGTTATATCATGATTTGTTCCTATTACTCCAATGATCTCTCGACTTGAATCAAAAATAGGGGATAGCGTTACATTATAATAACCAATACCACTTCCAATTTTCCGTTCATATTTGTAAATAAAAGAGTTAACTTTTCCCTTATTAATAACTTTTGAAAATTGGTTATGCCATTCTTCGATATAAGCAGAATCTCTTTGAATTTCGTTTATAGTCTTTCCAATAATTTCCTTTTCAGGTAAACCTATAACTTCGGAAAATTCTTTATTAATTGTAGTAAACACTCCGTCACAGTCACAACTATAAATGACATCTGGGGAATTATTCACAAGCGTTTTATAACGTTCTTCACTAAGTTCTATGATCGCCTTATTAGTTATGATTTCATCAAATTGTTGACGTAATTCTTCTTCTGTTCCTGTCAATTCCTCATACAAATTCCTTAACACTCTATTCTTTCGTTTTAAATCTAATTCAGAAAGAACACTTGCCGTAACATCCTGAATAACGCCTAAGATTCTGACAGGCCTTCTTGAGTGACCATATTCCAGTTCTGCTACCGAATGCATATACCTTTCTTCAGAAGTGTTTGCTTTAATGATCCTGAAATTAACGTTGTATTCCGCAGTTTCGTTAATTAAACGTTCTAGAGCTTGATCAAGCTGAGCCCGATCTTCTGTATGTACCACCTTTTGAATACTTTCCAGTGACAAAAAGGGGGTTTCTCTATTAAGTCCATACAAATTGAAGGTTTCTTCAGAAGCCCACACTGTCTTGGTTGCTAAGTCAATTTCCCAATTTCCTACATGAGCGAGCGCTTGAGCTCGGTTTAGCCTTCTTTCACTCTCTTTAAGGAGTTGAGTGCTTTGATTTAACTCTACCATTTGTTGTCTTAGTTCTTCTTCAGTAGCTGAAATTTCCTCATATAGCTGGCCGAGTTGTTCATTTTTGGCGAGTGATTCCTGTTCCTTTTGTTTCAGACTCGAAATATCACTAAATATCGTTGCAAAAAAACCATGTTCGTTAGAAGCTGCCTCAACGCGATACCATCGACCAAAAGCTTCACTATACTGTTCAAATGATGTAGAAATACCTGTTAGGGCAACATTTCCGTAGACACCTATCCAATCGAATTTATCGGTTGCATAATTTGGTAAAATATCGTTGATTTTTTTCCCGATTACAAAATCACGTTTTAAACCTGTTAAGTTTTCGAAGGCCTTGTTCACTTCAACAAATTCATAATCTATCGGAAGGCCACCTTCATCTACAATAATCTTTCGATAAGCAAAGGCATGAGAATAATTCAATTCAAAATCCATGTTTTTGCCTCCCTGTAATTTTACCAGTTCTAATGTTTAACAAGGCGCAAAACATCAACGCCTAAACCGGATTTGGTACGATATTTGGTCTTAATAATCCATCAAACATCATATTCCTATCCTATTCTTTAAATTATTGGGAAATCCTCCTTATAGATTCCATTATTTTACCTACACTAGTGCGCAAGAATCATTTATTAATAAATGAAGGACTGAACAAGTTTCGTGTAGAATTAGGGTTATAATACCTTTAGGATTAGGAAGGAGAAACTTTTAATGACTAGAATTAAAATGAATGTCCCCCTAGTGGAAATGGACGGGGACGAAATGACCAGGATCATTTGGAAGTGGATTAAAGAATTTCTAATTGAACCTTATGTTGAATTAAAAACTGAGTATTATGATTTGGGACTGCAGAAAAGGGATGAGTCTAACGACCAAATTACAATCGATTCCGCCCTTGCCACTAAAAAATATGGCGTAGCTGTTAAATGTGCGACCATCACGCCCAATGCCCAAAGAATTGAAGAATATAACCTCAAAGAGATGTGGAAAAGCCCTAATGCTACTATTCGTTCCATTCTAGATGGAACTGTTTTTCGGGCACCTATCATTGTAGACAGCATTAAACCCTTTTTACGAACCTGGAAAAAGCCTATTACTATTGCCAGGCACGCCTACGGTGATATCTATAAGGACATTGAATATAGAGTAGAGGGCCCAGGTAAAGCTGAGCTTGTGTTTACTGGAGAGAATGGTGAGGTACGTCAAACCATCTTCAGTTTCCAGGACAAAGGGGTCATTCTAGGAATGCACAATATCGATAAATCCATAGAAAACTTTGCTCGGACCTGCTTCAATTATGCCCTCGACATCAAGCAGGATCTCTGGTTTTCCACTAAGGACACTATTTCCAAGAAGTATGATCATACCTTTAAGGATATTTTCCAGGACATTTACGACCAAGAATACAAGCGAAAGTTTGAGGAAACCAAAATTGAGTACTTCTACACTCTAATAGATGATGCTGTAGCCCGTGTTATCCGTTCAGAAGGTGGTTTTATCTGGGCATGCAAGAATTACGACGGGGATGTCATGTCCGATATGGTGGCCACTGCGTTTGGTAGCCTAGCCATGATGACTTCAGTGTTAGTATCTCCTGACGGTTATCATGAATTTGAGGCTGCTCACGGTACGGTTACTAGGCATTATTACAAACACCTCCAGGGAGAAGAAACCTCGACCAATTCCATGGCCACTATTTTTGCCTGGACCGGAGCTTTGAGAAAACGCGCTGAACTTGATGGGCTCGAAGAGCTTATTGCCTTTGCCGATAAGCTAGAAGCAGCTTCCATTAAAACCATTGAAGACGGGGTCATGACCAAAGATTTAGCAGAACTGTCTGAGGTGACTAATAAGAAGATTGTAACTACACGAGACTTCCTTATGGAAATCAAGCAAAGGCTCGACCAGGCCCACTAAACCTCGCAAAATTCCTAATACATACCTAAAACGCCAACCATTCATTGATGGTTGGCGTTTTAGCGTCAAAGAGGGCAAAGGAGATGGAAATAGAGATAAGGTGGGTGCATAGAATAGCATAGTGTTAAAGCAAAAAGGATTTTCTCTTAGCCAAGCGAAATAGGTGATGACATTTACTGGGTCCCCACTATACCTATACCGACACCAGCGGCATCATCCATGAAGTATGGTTTGTTGATTCAATCTATTTCGGCACCCGATTGGACCTAGTCAACAACTACGACATCCGAGGGATTTGTATCTGGAACCTAAGTGCTGAGGATCCAAAGATCTATGACACGATTAACGCTAAGTTCTAAGGAAATCTCTTGTGGATTTTTTGTTATATTTCCACATCAATCAACTTATGATTAAGCACATCGACTAACCCCAAGTCTGTCAATCCTAGCTTGGGAACAGTAGGTAATGAAATAAAGCAAAGCGTCATAAACGGGGATGGTAGGTGGCATCCCAACTGTCGAGCTGCCGAATTAACGTTTTCAAGCTCTTTAATCACGATCTCAGCCGGTTTCTCACTCATTAGACCGCCGATCGGCAGTTCCATTTTGCCTATGACCTGTCCTTCTTTAACGACAACCATACCACCCTGCAGCCTGTGAATCGCATTCGCGGCACAAGCCATATCTTCGTCATTAGTACCGACGCAGACGATATTATGATGGTCGTGAGACATGGATGTAGCTAATGCCCCTTCTTTCAGGCGGAATCCCTTAACAAAGCCAATCCCAACCCCTCCGGTCTTGCCATAACGTTCAACTATAGATAGTTTAAGTATATCCTTTTCTAGGTTACTAAGGATTTGTCCGTTTGCTATAGTTAGTTCTTCTTCGTCCCACTCGTTAATAATTTGGTCGTCATAAATCCGTATCACGTTCACCCGGGTTGTCGACCCTTGACTTTGAGTTGGTACAGCAAATGAATTAGCTATGACGGGCGTCTTGAGTTTAATGGTTTCTTTGATCCAATCAGGGTAGTTCCTTTGTTTGCTTTCCACCACGAGACGACCATTTTCAGCAACAACCTTCCCCTCATAAATAACCCTGATCGGGGTGATGTTGGATAAGTCTTTAACGAGTAAAATATCGGCCAGCCTACCAGGGGTAATACTCCCTATCTCGTCTTCTAAACGGAAATGCCTTGCGGAATTCAAAGTTGCCATTTGGATGGCCTGCATTGGCGGCATCCCTAGCAAAATTGCTTTATTCACATTATAGTTAATATGACCTTCTTCACGGATATCGATGGCATGTTTGTCATCCGTACAGAAAATTAAATGTTCGTGGCTCAAGCCGTGCTTGAGAACCCCTTTAATAAGCTCCTCGACATTACGCTCTGTACTACCTTCTCTAAGCATTACGGTTATTCCTAATTGCACTCTCTCTATCAGATGTTCATACGTAACACACTCATGGTCATCAGACATTCCTGCACTTGCATATACGTTAAGCTCTTGTCCAGCACGGCCAATAGCATGACCATTAACGATCTTTCGGTGTTGCAAGGCGACAGCAATTTTTTTAAGATATTCTTCTTTAATAGTAAGAACCTTTGACGGATCTAATTCGCCCAAGCTAATACTTTCTGTCCAATTTAATATTTCTTCAACTTCAGCAAGGCCAAGTATACCGCCCGTAGTCTCCAGACCAGGTGCAGTCGGTACTCTAGAGGATACCTGAATAAAGGTTCGATAAGGGAGCGTAGTAATAGAATTGACCAATGCTTTTACACCGTCAATCCCTGCCACATTGGCAATTTCCATGAGATCAGCCATAATTGTGGTTGTACCCTGTGGTACAAGGACATTCGCCAAGGCCTCAGGTGAGAGAAGGGTTGTTTCAACGTGCATATGCCCATCGATAAAACCTGGCACGGCATACATTCCGCCACAATCTAGAGTCTTTTTAGCTTTTAATTCAGCCTTTGGATCAATTGAAACAATTCGTTTCCCTTTAATGTAGATATTGGTCGGATATATCTGCGATGAGTAGACATTCACCAGATTAACATTTTCAAGCTTTAGGTCGCAATCGATGATACTTAACCCTGCTTCAAGTACGGTCTTGATTTCTTCGTAGGTTCGCATTGTCTACACTCCTTTAATTTCAAATGCATGAAAAAGATATATACCGCAATTCAGACTCAATTATATACTTATGTAAGGCTTAGAAAGGCTATAGGGGCGCACAACCGAAGGAGCCAACTTTATCTAATCCTGTTGGCTCACTTCTTGTCATTTCCTCAGTTGTTTGTCTCACCCGCAATTAAGTAATAGAGTCACGTTGGGAGATTATAGAGTGCAACCTGGGAACTCGTTTATAAGAGGTCTTAGCGTTCCTCACGCGAATACGGAATTCCGAGGGCAGCAGGTGTTCCCGAACGTCTGTTTTTTGTTTCGCGTGTGGTAAAGACCAAGACAATAAATGTAAAAAGATAAGGCAGCATTTGTAGAAAATTGGACGGAATCATGACGCCCAGGGCTTGAAGATGCAGACCCAGTGAAGCAATGACACCGAACAGCCAGGCGCCCAGAAGGGCACGGCTCGGATCCCAGACGGCGAAGATGACGAGTGCGACCGCAATCCAACCGCGGCCAGCCGACATGTTTTCAATCCAGGAGGGAGAATAGGCTAGCGATAGATAGGCACCACCCGCGCCGGCAAGCATCCCTCCGATAATAACAGCAGCATACCGGACGAAAAAGATGTTGTGCCCCAGAGCGTCTACTGCCGATGGATTTTCACCCACTGCCCTGAGCAGAAGCCCCGCTTTTGTTTTGTAAAAGACAAACCACAGTATGGCAACCAGAATCACGCTGAGGTAAACCATAATGTCCTGATTAAAAAAGATTTTACCAATCACAGGAATTTGGGAGAGCACCGGGACGGCAACTGCCTTAAAGGTCGAAGTGGGCGGAATTCCCACCAAGCCACGTCCAAGGTAGGCGGACAGTCCCGTACCGAAAATAGTCAGTGCAAGTCCGCTCGCTACCTGATTCGCCCGGAAATTGATGGTGATAACAGCATGAATTAGCGCCATAAGTCCGCCCGCGATCAAAGCAACTAACAGGCCAAGCCATTTGTTTTCTGTAAAGGTGCCTACGTAAAAAGCGCTAACAGCCCCCACGAGCATCATGCCTTCAACGCCTAGGTTCAGGATGCCGGCACGCTCGGCAATGACTTCACCCAGAGAAGCATATAAAATCGGTGTGCCTGCAACGACTCCAGCCGCAAGGATGGCGATTATATAGTTTAAATCCATACCGTCATGCCTTCTTTCTTACCAAACGGTAATTGTTAAAGATTTCGCCTGCCAGCACGAAAAACAGAATCGAACCCTGAAACATGGAAACCATACTCGACGGAAAACCAGAGGTCTGCAGACTGAATCCCCCCACCAGCAGCCCGCCCATCAGAAAGGATACGAGCAGGATACTAAAGGGATTCAGCCGCGCAAGCAGGGCAATGAGTATGGCTGTGTAGCCATAGCCAGGAGAAATGGTCTGCTGTAACCGGTGAAGCACGCCGGAAACCTCGGCCATCCCAGCAATTCCTGATACAGCCCCACTTAAAAACATTACCATCAATACATTTTTAACATAGCTCATCCCGGCATAGTTGGCTGCCTTGCGGCTCGAGCCGCTGACTGAAATCTCATATCCCCACTTGGAATATTTGATAAGGATGTACATCGCTACAGCAATGATCAACACTAGAAAGATGGCGTAACTAATACGTGTGTTGCCGAAAACAGGAATGGTCGCGCTATCAGGAAATGTTTTCGTGAGAGGAAAATTGTTTCCCTTAGGGTCTTTCCAAGGACCGTAAACAAGATAGGCCATCCAAAAATAAGCCACATAGTTCAGCAAGAGAGAGCTGATGGTTTCGTTAACATTCCAGAATGCCTTCGGAATAGCCGGAATCAAGGCCCAAAGCCCGCCACAAATAAAGCCTGCAATCAGCATGAGTGGAAGCATGATAAGTTTTGGTAGGTCCGAAAAAAACAGAGCGAAATAGGTTGCACCGAAAGCGCCCATATAAAATTGTCCTTCCGCCCCGATGTTCCATAATTGCATGCGGAAAGCCAGTGAAACCCCAAGCGAGCAAAGTGCTAGAGGAATCATTTCTACGAGCGTTTCGCTAAGGCCATAGATTGAGCCAACGGAGGATTGAAAAATCTCATTGTAGAGCTTCAACGGGTCTTTTCCAGTAATCAGCACAAAAAGTCCCGCAAAGAGTAGACCTAGCACGATTGAGGTCACGGAGATGCCGAACTTCTTCAGGGCAGAGCTTGTATTTGCTTTTTTAATCTCCCAACTTCCCAACAGTTTAAGATTCATGAAGATCTACCTTTCTTTTGCCGGCCATCATCAGACCGATTTCTTCACGCGTTGTTTCGCTCGGCTTTACAACACCCATGATTTCACCCCCGTGCATTACAATGATGCGATCCGTCATGGAAAGAAGGTCTTCCAGATCCTCTGAAATAAGGAGTACTGCCTTGCCCTTTTCACTCTGCTCTATGAGCAGTCGTTTGACATAATCGGTTGCCCCGATATCAAGACCGCGCATCGGATATACCGCAATAATCAGCTTTGGATCAGAATCTATTTCACGCGCAAGCAACAGCTTCTGGATGTTTCCGCCTGACATCATTTTAACAGGGTTAGTCGTACTTGCTAACCTGACGTCAAACTTCTGCATCAATCGATCGGTGTCATTTCTAACTTTATCCCATCGAATGAAGGGACCAGGATACTTGCGATAACTTTTAAGCGCCATATTTTCATACGCGTTAAGGTCCGGCGCAAGCCCGGTTGTCATGCGATCCTCCGGGACATAGCTAATACCGAGATTAATTCGCTTTTTACGGCCGGATTTTGTGCAATCCTTTCCGCAAAAGAAAAGGTTTCCCGTCTTGACAGAACGCAGGCCTGCCACCGCTTCCGCAAGCTCCTTCTGGCCGTTTCCGTCAACGCCAGCAACCCCAAATATTTCTCCGGCATATATATCAATTGAAATATTTTTCAATTTCAGCAAACCACTGTCACCCAAAGCTGATACGTTATTCAAGGACATAATTTTTTCGCTTTTTAGGTAGGATTTCTTTTCCAACTGGTCACTGATATTTCTGCCCACCATCATTTTGGCAAGCTCTTTTTCATTCGTATTTTTGGTATGAACAGTACCAATGGATTTACCGTCCCTCAGAACAGTAATGCGATTCGTATTTTTTAAAACCTCATTCATTTTATGAGAAATAAGGATCACGGATTTCCCACTTTCTGTCATCTTTAAAAGTGTCTCATAGAGAGCATTTGCTTCCTGAGGCGTCAGGACAGCGGTCGGTTCATCAAGTATCAAAACCTTGGCTCCTAGTAACAGTAATTTGATGATTTCAACCCTCTGTTGTTCACCGACCGAGAGTTGCCAAATTTTGGCCTTAGGGTCAATGGAAAGTCCGAAAGCTTCCGATTGCTTGATTATTTGCTGCTCAATCTCTTTTAGGTTATAAATCTGTTTCAGACCCTTGATACTAAGCATGACATTTTCCGCCACCGTAAATGGCTGAACGAGCTTAAAATGCTGGTGCACCATACCAATGCCGTAGTTGACAGCATCCTTAGGCGACGAAAAGTCAGTTTTTTTGCCTTCAATGTAGATGTCACCCCCGTCGGGACGATAAAGACCTGTGAGCACGCTCATCAACGTGCTTTTACCCGCCCCGTTTTCACCCAGCAGAGCATGGATTTCGCCAGTGTTAACGTCAAACGAAACCTGATCATTGGCCAGGATGCCCGGAAATTCTTTTATGATTTTACGCATTTCCACCATGGGCGTATTTCCCATTGATCTCACCCTTTCAAACATTACCACAAACCGGCGAAAGTCTCGCCGGTTTGCGGGTACATCATTCTTCTGTTTTTAGATCGGTTAAGATTTGGGAATTGTTCCCGATACGCCTTTAACAAACCAATTAATGGAAAGAAGAATATCATCTGTAGCTTTATCGCCTTCTTTGATCTTCAGGTTTCCGCTTTGATCATAGACCGGTCCCGAGAAGGGATCGAATTTACCAGCCATAATATCCTGTTTTTTAGCAGTTACAGTGGCTTGGAAGTCTTTATCAACTTTGGAGCTGAAAGGCGTTATATCAATGATGCCGCCATCTTTAATACCGCCAAAGTATTGTGTAGGCTTCCAGGTTTTGTTCATAACTTCCTTCACAACTTGCACAAAATACGGACCCCAGTTTGATACATCACCGACAAGGATAGAATTAGGTGCAAATTTTGACATATCGGAATCGTGACCGATGGCAAGAACACCTCTATCCTGTGCTGTTTGAGCGAACGTTGGGGAGTCAACATGCATCGCAAGCATATCTGCACCTGCGTCAATTAGACTATTGGCAGCCGTTTTCTCCGTCGCTGGATCGTTCCAGGAATTTGTCCAAACAACCTTAACTTGGACTTTAGGGTTAACCGACTGGGCGCCAAGAGTAAACGCATCAATATTGCGGATGACTTCAGGCGTACCGAACGGCGCAAGGAATCCTAGAACATTGCTCTTGGTGTATTTGCCAGCCACCATACCAGTTAAATAGCGGGCTTGATAGTCACGATTGAAATAGGTGCCTAAATTGTCGGTGGTTTTGTAGCCACTGCAATGCTCAAAGACTACATTCGGGAATTTCTTTGACACATTGACCATGTAATCCATGTAACCATAGCTGGTACCGATAACGATATTGTTGCCCTTTTGAGCAAGATCCGTGAAAACACGTTCAGCATCTGCAGTCTCAGGAACATTTTCAACAAACGTTGTCTCAACGTTTTTCATATTTGCTTCGAGGAATTTTCTGCCCTGATCCTGGGCGTAAGTATAACCGAAGTCACCCACAGGCCCAACATAAACAAAAGCAACCTTGATTTTTTGAGTTGCTTGGGAATCCGAAGTCGCCGCCGGCTTACTTCCCTGAGAGCACCCGCTGAGTATCAATGTCATAATCATGGCTAAGATCAAGGTCTTAATGCTTATTTTCTTACTTATTTTCATATTCTTTCCTCCACTCACTAGCTTCTTTATTTAGAATTTATCGATTAATCAAATCTCTTTTCACCCCACCTCTCTTCCTTCTTACATATGACAATTACAAAAACTTATGCTGCATCGCCGTTTTTACTTCTGTCTTTAGACATAATTCCTACTCAAACCATCCTCAAGACTTTTTCTGAATCGCCTTAATGTCCAGTATAATAATTTCGAAATGCCAATGGCAATGCAACATAAAGTAATACGCAAAAATAGGTTATTGGTTATATCTATCTAATTTGGGAACTTTTTCTCGAAGTTTTGATAAAATAAAAAGAAGTTATATTATCTCGATTTATGACCGAGAATTATAGCTTCTTTGCTATCTAATCTATTACCACGAATAAACTATTGAGTAGATTATAATAGTTTTTAGCCGATAGTTCAAGTAATCTCTGCCTTTTAAGAATTACCATCATCATGCCAATCCTAGATTCTTTGTCTTTTGTCACCAGCATTCGAATAATCAACTCCGCATCGTCAATTTTGACTTTGGAAATTCACGTTTGGTGATCTTTCTTATACAAATACTCACCGTAAATGCTGTTTTCTTAAAGGTCGTGCAAGAATCATATGGATTATCTTCGTATGTACTTATCTGATATATGTTATCAATGGAGATTCATAGAGATAATTTCTCCATAAATCTCCATTGATCTCCATAAATCTTCCTTGTTACGATAAATTAGCTTTTTTCATTATATTATCTAATCATAAAAATTACAATATTATCTTAGTACAATTTGAACATCATACCTCAAGCTTTTTTCATCATCTTCGCTATTCGCCGTAAACCGCTCTCCTACGCAACTCTCCTACCATTGCGGGCACCTCAATACTCATGGGGCACCGTTCTACACAGCGTCCACAACGTAAGCAAGAATACACGAGCGGAGCAGCTTTTTCTACGCCTCCAGCCACAAAGGCTGTCCAGATCGCGCCAATTCCGCCCATATATGTGTGCCCAAAATGCCCAGCCGTCACTTGAAACACAGGGCACTCATACATGCATCCGCCACAACGTAAGCAATTCAGTGCCTGGCTGAACTTTTCCTCATGGGCCATTTCACTGCGACCACTGTCCACGAAGATAACATAGAATTCTTTAGGACCGTGCGCCCCGTAAGTTGTTACTTTCTCGATGTCACCCGTTTTACTCGGTCCGCTAACGATATTAACATAACCTGGTATACCATATTGCGCATAGCGCCAAGTAACCTCTGCCACTTTCATGGCATCCTGGAACGTGGGCACTAATTTCTCGATCCCCACCATGACGATATGGACCGGAGGCGCACCCGTTGCCAGCCGTACATTTCCTTCGTTTTCAATAATAACCATAGCCCCTGTGTCCGCCGCCACCACGTTGGCTCCGCTGATCCCGACATCCGCCGTAAAGTACTTATCACGCATGAACTCACGCACGACCTTTACTTCCTCTGCAATATCAGGCGGCACTTCTTTGCCAAAAAATTTACTAAAAACTTCAGCAACCTGTTCACGTGGCACATGAATTGATGGTGAAAGAATGTGCATCGGACGTTCCTTACGCAGTTGTAGTATGAACTCACCCAAATCCGTTTCCCAAACTTCGTTACCATTTTCCTCAAGGTACTCACGCAGATGAAGTTCTTCTCCCAGCATACTTTTTCCTTTGACGATGGTTTTACCCTGCCCAATAATCCCCAGAGCAATTTCCAAAGCGGCTTGATGATCCTTAGCGTAAAAAGCTTTCCCTTTGTTGCGCTCTACAGAAGCCATCGCCTGTTCTAGCAGTTCGTTCAAGTTAGCCATGGCCTGGGTTTTGATCTCCTGAACTTCCAAGGCCAATTCCGGTGTGTGCGGAAAACGTTCCAACGTTTCGGCAACTGTGTTGCGGTAGGAAGTTACTGCCCTGGATATAGCTGTTCGTATGTTAGTGTTTTCGCTGGCTGAATTGAGGGACTTAGCATAGGTGACAAAGTCCTTTCTTAAATCGACGGTCATGCTTTTACCCCCCTATATAGAAATTCAATGAGATCTTCAATTTTAGCAGAATCCCCTTTAGCTTGACCGCCCTCCAGTGCTGATAAACAATACGGGCAAGAGGTAAGAATATGCTCAGAACCGCTTTCCTTCAACTCATTCACTCGGCGGGATCCAATGACATGAGATAATTCGGGAAATAGAATTTTAATGGGTCCACCACAACAGGACGTCCACTCTCGGTTGCGCGGCGCCTCTTTCACCTCTGCTCCGACACTTAGCATAATATCTCTCAACTCTTGGTGTATCCCCATCTCACGGGCCAAACGACAAGAATCATGAATGACAACAGCTCCAGGGATTTGGTTCATGGCCAGTTTATCTCGTCGTTGCCAAACTAGATCCACGAAGGTGAGAATTTCCAAGTCAAAACCCTCAACCATTTTAGGATAGATGAATTTAAAGACCTCTGCAGCATGCGGAGAAAGGCAAACAATGGTTTTAGCTCCACTCTTTTTAATCACCTTTGCTACTTTTTTAACATATTCCTTCATATCTTCCATATAACCTAGTTCATACAGCAAAGCACCGCTGTACAATTCCTCATTTCCCGCATAACAAAACTCATAACCTAGCCCTTGAAGCACCTTCGCAGCCTTAAAGCAAATCGAATTGTACCGTTCCCGATCCTTAGCCAGCACCGAAGAGTATATCTTTTCCGCACTAATTCCGGCTTTGTCTAGCATATTGCGCACACCCATCATCATTGAAAACGCCTTGCTACCTTGATCAATGTGGGTAATCGTTTTAACCAAGGAGTCGATAAAGGGGAGCAACTGGTATTCTCCACCTGTGTAGAAAAGCAATTCCCCTTTATCTGGCAAGTTAAGCCCCTTAGCCCAGGCTGCAACCTCTGAACCCTTTAAGGCCAGCGGATTACCATGTTTAATAATATTGTCGCTGATAATATCCAGTACCATCGGCAGCTTCATTTTCTCGACCATCAATGCGTCCTCCCTAAAAGCGAAAATAGTAGGCTTAATTCATAAAAGCGCGCGTCGGTTATCTCTGCGCGCACCTTAACATACCCAATCACATGCGATAATTGGCGTTAATCCCCTTCATATAGTATAAAGAAAATTCCCGGTAAAGGTAAGCCATCTAACCTATGTATTCTGTATTCCTTATACTGAACACCAAAGCAAGGGCAGTCTAACCGATGATCCGGTTTCGACTGCCCCGCTTCCTTTACTACTTGATTAGTTCAAGATCACTGTCCCTTACCTAGCCGTTTTTGCTTTGGAAGGCTTTCATAAATTCAGCCAAAGCCATACACCCTTCGATACTCATGGCATTATAGACAGATGCTCGAATGCCGCCCACTGAACGGTGACCCTTTAAACCGATCATACCTTGTTTTGTGGCCTCAACCGCAAAGGTCTTCTCCAATTCCTCGTTTGGCAAACGGAAGGTTATATTCATCAATGAACGGCTGTCTTTGACGGCATGCCCACGGTAATAGCCCTCGCTGTTGTCAATAGCATTATATATGACGGCAGCTTTCTCAGCGTTGCGTTTTTCCGCTGCAACCAAACCACCGTTATTTTTAAGCCAGCGCAGAACCAAATTTACCATATAAACAGAATAGCTGGGTGGAGTGTTGTAAAGGGAATCATTTTTAGCATGAATATCATAGCGCAGCATCGTGGGGATGTTTGAGGGAATCCCCTCCAATAGGTCCTTGCGAATAATGACTACGGTTACCCCAGCAGGACCCAGATTCTTTTGCGCCCCAGCGTAAATCAACCCAAACTTAGAAACGTCAACTCGGCGTGAAAGAATATCACTCGACATATCAGCGACCAGTGGAATGTTCCCTAAGTCCGGGTATGACTGCCATTGAGTACCGAAGATAGTGTTATTGGAGCAAAGATGCACATAGGTAGGATTGTCACTCACTTTGATTTCATCGGTTCCAGGAATGCGAGTATAGTTTTCTTCTTTAGTACTAGCAGCAACATTCGTCTTAACAAATTTCGAGGCTTCCTTGTAGGCTTTTTCTGCCCATGCTCCTGTAAGGATATAGTCAGCGTGACTGTCTGCGCTGACCAGATTCATGGGTACCGCGGCAAATTGAGTACTTGCTCCGCCTTGAAGGAACAAAACCCGGTAATTTTCTGGAATCTCCAATAATTCCTTAACAAGTGCTTCAGCCTCGGAATTAATCGCCTCATATTCTTTGGTGCGGTGGCTATTTTCCATTACAGACATGCCAGTTCCTTTAAAATTAAGCATTTCTCTCTGTGCTTCTTCTAAAACCACAAGGGGAAGTGTGGCAGGTCCGGCATTAAAGTTAAAGATTCTTTCCATTTTATGGTCAATCCTCCAATTTGCATTTCTTTGCACAACCTTATTGAATCATTATATCCCCTTAAATTGACTGTAGCAATATCAAAGTTGAAAAATATATCTATTATATGACACAATCCGCAGATCATTTAGCCAAGGCATTCAAGTAAGCTTTAGCACTAGCCTCAATGATATCCGTCGAGAATCCCTTTCCTACCACAAGACGACCATCCTCATAGCGCAATTTGACAGTGGCCTCTCCTAGGGCCTCGCTGCTTCGAGTTACAGACTTCAATGTAAAATCTTCAAGCATTGCTGTGTTCCCAGTTATCCTGTCAATTGTATTAAACAAGGCATTCACTGGGCCATTGCCACAGGCGGCATCCGTAATCATCTTCCCCTCTTTTTCTAAAACGACGGTAGCTGTAGCCATCTCCACCCCATTTGTCACAATAGACATACTCCGGAGAACAAGATCATTCGTAGGATTCCCTGAATCGCCCATTAAAACATAAAGATCTTGGTCAAACACTTCTTGCTTGAGGTCCGCGAGCTGTAAAAACCTTTGATAAACCTCATCAAGCTGATCACCCTCTACTACATACCCTAGTAGCCCGAGACTATATTGGAGAGCATGTCGACCCGACCTTGCGGAAAGACTGATTAAATTTTGGGGAACACCGATGATTTCTGGTTGAATAATTTCATAAGTTTCTCTGTCTTTTAAAACCCCGTCTTGGTGAATGCCAGAAGCATGCATAAAGGCATTGGCACCGACAATCGCCTTATGATCTGGAACTGTCACTCCTGTAATGCGTGAAACGAGTCTACTGGTAGCAGATATCTCCCGAGTGTTCACATGACTCTCTACCCCGTAACCATCCCGCCGGGTGTAAATCGACATAATGACCTCTTCCAAGGAAGTATTCCCTGCCCGCTCTCCTATTCCATTGATCGTCCCTTCCACCTGGCGGGCTCCCGCTTTAATACCCGCTAACGAATTGGCCGTTGCCATTCCTAAATCGTTATGGCAATGAACACTCACGATGGCTTGATCAATATTCTTCACGTTCTTAATAACGTAACCAATCAGTTCTCCGTATTCCCAAGGGTTAGCATAGCCGACCGTATCCGGGAGATTTACAACCGTGGCCCCGGCTGAAATCACTGCCTCGATGACTCTGGTCAAGAACGCCGGATCCCCACGGAAAGCATCTTCCGCGTAAAACTCGACATCACTTACATATTTCTTAGCATACTTGACTGCAAAAACAGCTTGCTCTACCACTTGATCAGGTGTAAGTTTTAATTTCTTGGCCATATGAATGGGAGAAACTCCTATACCCGTATGAATCCTGGGATATTCCGCTTGGCGCAAAGCTTCTGCACAAATATCAATATCCTGTGCCACAGCCCTAGTCAACCCGCAAATCGTGACTCCTTTGATTTCCTTGGCAATAGTTCGGACTGATTCCATATCTCCAGGTGAAGAAGCTGGAAAACCGGCTTCAATAATATCGACGCCAAGCTTTACTAGCTGATGGCCAATCTCTAATTTCTCTTTGACATTCAAGGTAATCCCCAAGGATTGTTCTCCATCTCTAAGGGTAGTATCAAAAACATATAATTTGCTCATGTTTAAATTCCTCCTTAAAAATAAATAAACCCTTCGTCTCTGATTGAGACGAAGGGTTAGTTCGCGGTACCACTCAAGTTAACAGCAAATAGCTGTCTTCTCTGCAGATACGGGAGTAAATCAACAATCGTGGTTCGTTGTTCGTAATTCGACCCAAAAAATAACGTCACCGATCGAACTCCTTACATCGAACAACAATCTTTGAGTTATCCGATATCTCCTTCCTTTTAACGGTGGAAGCTCCGTCCGAGCCTACTTTCAACTACGATTTCGGTCAGCTACTCGAGGAAGAGTTCCAATTCTATTCCGTTACTGCCTTTCACCAACCAGCAGCTCTCTAGAACGGAAAACGCAACTGTACTATTCCCTCTCATCGTCATTTTAGCATTTTTTTATATCTTACACTACTTTCGCTAATTGTCAAGTGTAACAGCGATTTGTTCTCTTCATTTCTGTGATTTTCAAAAGCAAAATCGAGACGCTTTTTGCCGGCCTAAATAGACTCCTCGGCACTAGTCAGGTAATTTCGAAACACTGTAGTCCAAGGACAATTCTATGAAATCTATATCATTCGTTCTAATAAAATATTAGCTAGAAGAATGCCCAAAACCTGTAGAACGATTTTCGCATGAAGTCTAATAGTTTTTCTCTGGTTTGCCAGGAAATTTACTAAAACGACAAACCCCTAACCCACCACAAATAATCAAAAGCATGATGGTTATATTAATAACAGGGTCACCAACGTATGACTAGAAAAATTTCCAATATATGGGGATATGAATGAATTATTATACTCTTTTTGACTACATGGCAATAAGAGTGTGTAAGCTCCGATTTATAGCATTCAAATTAAAGTCCCCCGCTAAGTAATATCTAATTATTCGGGTAACGCTTTCAGGAATACCAAATAAAATGGGATGTCAAATTTAAGGAGGCGGAATTCATGAATGAGCAATCTGAACGCACCAGAACAGTTGAATTTGAATTAGGCCCTGAAGACCTAGTGATTGTATCGCAGTTAGAACCTGATACATTTCTCATAAAGGTAAAAGTCTATGAACAGAAAGATTTCATCCTTAATCCAAATCCTTTGGAGAATGACAATCAAATGGCCGAATACTCTATCTGTCCTGGCTGTTT
Source organism: Desulfosporosinus sp. Sb-LF (assembly GCF_004766055.1). Taxonomy (NCBI): domain Bacteria; kingdom Bacillati; phylum Bacillota; class Clostridia; order Eubacteriales; family Desulfitobacteriaceae; genus Desulfosporosinus; species Desulfosporosinus sp. Sb-LF. Next base: position 102,544 of record NZ_SPQR01000003.1, read on the forward strand.
GACCGAAGCTGTTGCTGACATTAGGGACATGTACACAGGCTGGTCTAAAATTAACAAAAGTTCGCCTATACAGATAATAGGGATTCACAATCAAGACCATAACATCCTCTTCATACAATTCTGCTTGGGTCAGCGTTATTTTATATACGAACGCTGCCCAAAATTACATAAAGAAACCGTGTACGAAGAATTATTTGGCCAAAAACATAACTTAAGGCTAAGGGGATTAGGACGCGAGGACGAGCAGTATCTAATTACCAATCTAAGGTTTATGCCCAAAGCCAAAAGGGCAATTAGCTTCTATCCCTATAAAACCCAATATATTCTTACTCGAAAGCATCACTCGTTGCCTCATTCTTGCTAATGCTTAATAGGCAAGAATTCAAATCAACTGTAACAGTCTATAAAATTGTGAATAATCCTTAAATCCATATATTTATTAATCACAAGGGGGTTGCAACAAACTGGATAAATTTGTTGCAACCCCCTTGTTAGGTCTTTAGACACACGCCTTATAGGGCTTGAACTAAAATTTCAGCTACATCTAGGACTCTCGTTTTGTCACTAGCTTCACGAGCATTTATACCGTCATTTATCATGGTTAGGCAGAATGGGCAGGCTGCTCCCACAAGTTCTGCACCAGTTGCAATGGCCTCGTCCGTGCGCATTACATTAATCCGTTCGCCCTCGTGTTCTTCCATCCAAAAGCGTCCTCCGCCAGCCCCACAGCAAAAGCTCTTTTCCCGATGGTTTTTCATTTCCGTGACGTTCAACCCCACGAGTTTTAGCAACTCACGTGGCTCATCATAAATGTTGTTATAGCGTCCGAGATAACAAGAATCATGGAAGGCTACCGATTTTGCATCTGTTTTCCCCAGTTTAAGCCGACCTTCCACGGCAAGTTCTTTAAAGTAAGTCGTATGATGAACTACTTTAAAATCCGACCCCAACTGCGGGTATTCATTTTTCAAGATATTAAAACAATGCGGGCATTGGGTGAGAATCTTTTTGACCCCATACTCCTTCATAACCTCGATATTCTCGCTCGCCAAGGTTTGGAAGAGAAATTCATTACCGAGTCTTCGGGCAGAGTCGCCGCAACATTTTTCTTCATTTCCTAAGATAGCAAAATTAATTCCAGCAGCACGTAGGAGAGCGACAACCGCAGTCGCTACTTTTTGATTTCTTGCGTCGAATGCACCGGAACACCCGGGCCAATAAAGAATTTCGGCCTCAGGATTTTCCTCTAACGTTGGCACACCTATCCCTGTTAAAAAGTTTGCTCTCGTGGTCCAACCAATCCCCCATGGATTTCCATTATTCTCCATATTGCGGAAGGCAAGTTGTACTTCGGCTGGAAAACGGCTTTCCATGAGAACTAAATGACGTCGCATATCAATCGTTTTATCAACGTGTTCCACAAACACTGGACACTGCTGTTCACAGGAACGACAGGTCGTACAGGCCCACAGGTCTTCTTCAGGTATGACTTCTCCGACAAGGGATCTAAGAGACGAGTGCTCACCGTCTTGGGCACTGGCGACTTCCGCTAGGCCATCTCCGACTGCTAGCTTTTCCTCTCTTTTCAGCTGATCAAGTGCCCTACCCTCTTCTTCCATCAATCCCTTAATTTCCTGAATTGCCTGTTTTGGATTCAAGTGCTTGCCACTGAGATACGCAGGGCAATTGTCTTGGCAACGACCACAGCGCAGGCAGGCATCCGTATTGAACAACGCTTTCCACGAGAACTCTTTCAGTGAGCTGACGCCATAATTTTCTATGGATTCATCCATAAAGTCGATAAGTGTTGGAACGCCAATCGGCCCTCGTTTGCGAAAGAATTGATTAAAAGGCGCCAATAAAATATGAAACATTTTTGAGTAAGGTAAATACCCGATGAAAACCATTGCTAGTAATAAATGGAACCACCATAGCCAACGATGTAAGGCTAAGAGTTGTCCTTGACTAAACCATATCTTTAAAGGAGTGGCCAGCCATGATCCAGCGATACTCCACGCTGACCATGGATCCACAAGAACAGCCATGCGTACTCCTTGAATAACAAACCCTGTGACAAGAATTGTGAAAATCAAGACTAAGGTTATTGCATCATCCGCCCTATTATTCATCGCTTCAGGCCTTAGGATATAACGTCGGTAAGCCGCCATTAAAATCCCGACAATTGCCGCCAAGCCGAAAAGATTAGCTGTTACTTTAATGAAGAGATAGAGTGTTCCTTGGAAAATGTTCCAGCCTAAATCAGATTGTAAAGTAATCATCGCTGTGGCAAAGGCTAGAAATATAAAGCCTACAAATATTGCCAGGTGCATGATTCCTGCGTAGCCTTCTTTAAGAACTCGTTTTTGCCCGAGAGTATATATCAATATATCTTTAATTCCTTGCCAAGCCTCGCTCCAACGGTTTTCAGGTTGACCCATTTTCCATAGTCTAACGCGACGGTATATCCCATACCCAAAACTCAGAAGAGCCAACGCGAAGAAAATATAGAGCCAATGATGGCCTTCAATATTCCAATACACTTGTCGAGTTGCGACCATGTTATCTTCTCCTTTAATCAGTTTTGAAAACTAAGCCCATCTTACACAGCACGAACCCATTCTAACTAATGTATCCACATTCCTCGAAGTTCCGAGTCCTTCTTCCACGGCGCGAACGGTCTTAGCTTGAGCTACAACAGGTACCTTGCCCATAGCCTGCATCGCTATAGATGCCACGTTCACAGTCTCATCACTGGTATCCGACCCACGTATGACTTCCACCTTTCGCATTACCCGGGAAGGATTCGAGAAGCGCAGCCCGACAACCTTATCAGGGCGGGAAGTGGCGGAAGTTAGAGTACTCATCGACTTAGATGAAGTATTAGTGCCAAATATTGTATCTGGACTGCAAATCTTGGCTAACCTTTCCAAGGCTATCTTCTTGATTTCGATTTCATCATAAATAGCCTCAATCACCAGATCAACAGAAGCAAAGTCCTCCATGTTTGTAGTGATGGTTATCCGTTTTAGAATTGCTTCTTTTTCATTTACTGTCATTTTCTTCATTTCAATTTTCCGACCTAGAGACCTGGAAATATTCTTAATCGCACTTTCTACAAATCGTTGCTCCGCACCATAGAGTACTACCTCGAAACCTTTCATAGCTGCTAAGTGCGCAATTCCAGTTCCTCCACCCATCGTACCTGCACCCAAAACCCCAATTTTCTTAATCATTATAAATTCCTCCCTCAATCTTTTTAATCTTGTACCATTCTACTTGGCATTAAAGGGCGATAACCTTTCCTATAACACGCATCGCTTAGTATGATAAGTGGATTTTTATACTAATAAGTTGTTCCATGGATTTAGGCTTAAGCACTTTAATCCATCCCCCCTTGTCATGGCGATATAAGTTACCTATACCAGTTATATAAGCAAGTTTCATGCCAAAACACTTGTTATCAATATAATTTATTACAAGAGACTCTAAAAGGTGCCAATTCACTCAATAGTTTGTAAATTGGCACCTTTTAGATAACTATAAATTGTAGGTTTTGAATGCTCTTTTCCGAAAAACGGTTGCATATTAACTACATTTCGGTTGCATTTTAGCTACTTTGTATTCGTTTTGCAACATTATATATATGGATAGCATCAACGGCTTTCTCTCTAGCCATTTTCTCTTCGAGCAAAATATTCTTGAGAACTCATTTTGCCATAGGAAATGACTATTGTTCTATCTGCACTTAGAATCATGAGAATATTTTATACTAATAACGCCATCTTCTCATTACTCTTAGCAGGAAATATCTGAATTAAAAGAGAATACACTATAATCAAATGTAATGGAATGATTATAGGATATGATACTAAATTCATATCGATCAAACGGCGAGTGTCAAAAAGAATACTAATATTGTTAGGCCCAGCACAACACTGGATATACACTATACCCCACGATACAATAAACCAGAAAAAAGGCACTAAAATATTAACGAAAGGAAGGTAACGTAAAATGAAAAAATGCGACGAACTTATTCTTCTCCAAAGATTTACTTCGACCGGCCAAGACAGTGGTATAAGAAAACTGTGCGAATCAGAGGTTGCTAAGTGTAAAGTAATCCACGACGGTCTCATTGCAAGCTTCGAAGAAAAAGCCGGAAAAGTTTCAGATGGTACTGAGATACAAGTAATCAATAAATTCACAGCGAGCAATGATGAGTGTGTATCTCCCGCGGGGCTAGTCAATGTGAGTCTAGACTATTTGGCAAAGTTACTAACCTTCGCAGATACGGCAGGCATCCAATGGCAAGTGGATATAACTGAGCGCGTAGATTCTCACTTCAAGGGGTTATTCTACTGTAATGTAAAAGTAAATTGTACGAAAGACGAATTTGTGGATCTAGCTAAAGGAAAGGGATTTAGGTGTTAAACCCTTTACTTTCTGACTCTTTCGATACAGCATGGTACGGTGGATTCCTAATCGCTGGGCAGCCTCACCTACCCGACCGCCACATTCTGCCAGCACTTGATTTATATACTCTTCTTCAACGGCTTTTAAAACACTTTTCAAAGTCCCGCTATAAGCTATATGTTTTTCAGGCGAACATTCTTCACTCTCTAAACATGTGTTTCTAGTCAACAGGGATTCATCCTCAAAATTTATAATATCACCGTCTGACGTAATAACTAATCTTTCTACAACATTCCTTAATTCCCTGACATTTCCAGGCCAACTGTAGTTGAGAAATGCCTGAGTTGTCTGAGTAGAGAATACCTTCTTTAAAGAATATTTTCTATTCAATTCCTCTAAAAATTCATGAGCAAAAACAAGAATATCCTCAGGCCTTTCTTTCAGAGGGGATAATTTAATAGGTATTACATTGAGGCGATAGTATAAATCGCTTCTAAACAGCTTTTGGCTAATCATAATATTTAAGTCTTTATTCGTAGCCGCAATAATTCGGACATCGGTCTGGTAAATTTTTGTATCGCCTAACCTTTGTGCTTCGCTGGATTCTAATACTCTCAGTAGCTTGGACTGCATTGCTAATGGCAATTCGGCAATTTCATCGAGAAATAACGTTCCTTTATCAGCAACTTCAAACAGCCCAGGTTTTCCTTGTGGATTTGCGCCGGTGAAGGCCCCTCGCGCATAGCCGAAGAATTCCGACTCTAGTAATTCATCAGGAATCGCAGCACAATTGACAGGAATAAATAATTCTTTCGACCGGAGACTATTTCGATGAATATACCTTGCCATTACTTCTTTACCAGTACCTGTCTCTCCAATAAGCATGATTGTACTATCGGTCTTCGCGATCACATTACTGATTTTTATAATTTGGCGCATTTGCTTACTCTCAGCAACAGGTTCGCTGCTCACCAGATCTTCTTCCACGGTTTTGCTTCGGCTCACTGTTGTTCCATCTTTTGCTATAGTTGCGATATATTCGTCCACCAAATCCTTGTTGCGTACAGTTGTGATGATCATCACAATCTCGTTATTTTCATCCATTATCGGATTACTTGTAACCATATACTGAACTCCGTGATTGTTTCTCACATTCCCTAATACGATAGAACGGGTTTTTGTTGCCTTTATCGTAGGGGACCAGTCATATAGACCCTCTTGTATATATTCCTCTACATTTCTTCCAATCATTTCTTCAACCTTATAACCCACAAATTGTGCCGCCCCTTTGTTGGCCAAAAGCACGTTGCCAAATCTATCGGTCACAAATAGCGCATCCGATGAATTATCAATAATCTTTTGTAGTAGAAATTGCTTTTCAATGCTTTTTCGTAATTCGTCCGAATCCTGTATTTCCTTTTTATGGTCATAATCCACTTTAATACCTCCTCAACTAGACTCTCACATGACCACGATCCGTATAAAATTATTATATAATTCCCACTTCACATTCTACTTACTCTATTCAACACGATCTTGATATTACCTTCCGTGAAAGACAGATATTACAAGTTGCGCCATTTCATTACTCTATTTCTTCATGCAATCTAGAAATACCTACTTTATCTTTATTAACTTATATTAGAATCTAAAGACTGCTTCATGAAAAAGCCGCAGCACGTTTAGGACGTGTTGCGGCTTTTCAAACTATGAAATTTAATTTCCATAACATTTATTTTTTAACCTTTGCTGCCGCCTTAATAATCTCTACCACATACTTGGCGGTCCTATAGAGATTTTCTTCTTTAATGAATTCCTCTGTTGTGTGAAACTTTTGCATTCCAGTTCCTAAAACAGCGCATGGTATACCATAAACATTATAAAAGTTCGCATCACTGCCCCCGCCTGTCGCCCCAAGCACTGCTTTTAAACCAGCATCTCTAGCCGCCTGTAGCGCAAGATCAACAACTTGTGATTCCTCCGCCAGGGTAAATGGGGCATATAACCTCTTTACGTTTATTTCAGCGATCGCTCCTGCTTCCTCAGCACAGCGCCTAAACGCATCACACATGTGAGCAGTTTGTTTTTCCAGCTTTCCTAAGTTCCGGCTTCTTGCTTCACAAGTGATTTCTACTTTCTCTGCCACAATATTTGTGGCTAGACCTCCTTGTATCGTTCCGATGTTGGAGGTTGTTTCCTCGTCAATTCGACCTAATTGAATGCTGGCCATCGCCTTAGCTGCCAGAACGATTGCGTTAATTCCAGCTTCTGGAGCAACTCCGGCATGGGCTGCTCTACCCTTAATTGTTACATTGATTCGATCTTGCCCAGGGGCAGCAACAATAATCGCTCCTGGCTCCCCGTCAGCATCCAAAACAAATCCCAGATCAGCCTTCAAATGAGTTATATCTAAATTCTTAGAACCATTTAGACCGCCTTCTTCGGCAACATTAAGAATAACCTGAATGTCCCCATGGGAAACTCCATGTTCCTGGATCGTTCTTAGTGCTTCCAGAATCGGTGCAATGCCCGAGATATCATCAGCCCCTAAGATTGTTGCACCAGCGGAGGTAATTAGCCCGTCTTGTAGTACTGGCTCAACATTGTGACAGGGTTCGACTGTGTCCATATGTGCCGAGAGCAATAAGACTGGTGCCTCAGGAAGGTCTCCTTTTAAGTAAGCAAAAACATTACCACAATTGCCGCCAATCACCTGACCAACTTCATCTTCTGTTACAAGCATGCCTATACTCGAAAGACGATTTTTGAGTAAATCCGCTATTTGTCGCTCATGTTTTGTAGGAGAATCGATTCTGGTCAGTTCGAAAAACTCAGCTAAAAGTCGTTCACGATTTATCATTTTTATCACCCTCTGCATTTAAGGTGCTTTCTCACCAGTATTGTTAACTAAGTTGGTCATTTTTCAGGAATGCCATCGCACTGATCCAGCATCTCCGTTGTAGCGTGGGATGACGTGGACATGCCAGTGAAAAATCGTCTGCCCAGCAGCAATTCCAACATTCGCTCCGATGTTGTAACCATCTGGGTGAAATCGATCGTCTAGTATTATCTTTACCCTTGTAAGGAGAGCCCCGACACTTGCCATCTCTTCCGGAGTTGCATCAAAAAGATTTGCAGCATGCCTTTTAGGAACAATCAAGACATGCCCGTCGCTGACTGGGTACTTGTCATAGAAGGCCCGAGTAAGATCATTTTCCGCCAAGATTTCTGTCTCCGGCAGCGTACAAAACACGCACTCGTTCATCGTTTCCCATCCTCCAGACTTGCACATACATTCCGAAAATTTCTTTATGCTTCTTAATTTATACCTTATTTTACTTCTTGCTTCTTAGTTCGTCCATATACAATCCAACCAAATAGCATGGAAACTACAATAATAATAGCCGGGTGAATATTAGTTAAATAGAGCAATGCCACAGTCACAACCGCAATTCCCCATGTACTGGTAGTCGGGAATGATTTTTTACCCATATCATAAGCGGTATCTGCAACAAGAACAACCACCACTGGGCGAACAGCCTCGAGCATCGCTTTAAGTTCTGGAGAGTTAGAATATTTCATAATGAGGCTACCTAAGAGAACAACAATGATTACTGTAGGAGCGACTGTTCCAATCAAAGCGGCTAAAGCTCCCAGCCAGCCAGCTTCTTTGTAGCCGATATAGGCCGCCATTTTCGTAGCAATTGGACCCGGTAGAGCATTCCCAATGGCTAAGGCATCCGCAAACTCTTCGTTATCCAGCCATTTATATCGATCGACTGCTTCAGCCTTAATCAGCGGAACAACAGCAGGTCCTCCACCAAAGCCAAGGTTCGAAGCACGGGTAAATGCAATAAATATATCCCAAATTTGCCTTAGCAAAAAAACCACCCCTTTTAAACGCTTTAGTTATGTAAGCAAATAGTGATTTCAAAGACGCTTATATTAGCGAAACACCAACAGCCCAAATGCCATAGATATTACAATAATTAAGGCGGGATGTAGCTTCAACCAATAAAACGAAACCACTGCAGCTAAAGCAATGCCCCAGGTTGTTAGGTTCGGAAAAGAGCCAATTCCCATATCGAAAGCAGTCTGGGCGATTAAGACTACGACGACAGGACGCACTCCCTTGAGCATTCCTTTTAGAGTTGTTGAATTCGAGTACTTCATCAAAAAACCAGTCAGCAAAATAACGGCGAGGGCAGTGGGTGCGATCGTACCAATTAGTGCAGCTAAAGCTCCTAACCATCCATCAATTTGATAACCGACATACCCGGCCAATTTCGTAGCGATCGGGCCCGGTAAAGCATTCCCAACGGCAAGCGCATCAGTGAACTGAGCGTTAGTCAACCAGTGATATCTCTCCACCACTTCGATTTTGATGAGAGGAATGACGGCTGGACCACCCCCAAAGCCAAGATTACTGGCCCTGGCAAAAGCAATTAGCAGATCCCAGAGTTGTGCAAACATTCATTTCATCTCCTATACTTTACATTTGTTTTATTTCATCAATAGCAGCGAATGCTGTTTATCCTTCAAATCTTCGATTCTTTATATATAAAACCAGATCAGTCGCTACCATTATCATATTTAATGCATAAAGATATATTACATTGTCAAAATTGTAGAAAAACTTATTCAATATCCCCGCAACATAGCCTAAAAGAATAACCACTAAAAACGATGCACTCTTTCCTCGGGAAGATTTTGATTTATATGACTTGTAAATAGACAATGGCCATGCTGCTCCAAAACATAGTAACATAATTATTTCGTAAATGCTCATTTAACACCTCCTTCTTCGATTATATACCTAATTTTCTCTAAAGAAAACTCATTTAAACCTTATCTTTTGAAACCAATTGCACTGCCCCTAAAATTTTCTGTAACCAGTACAACGACAAAGATTGCCTGACAATCCCCGCATGTCGAGAAGAATCTTAAGGGTTTCTTAAGGTTCGTATCTTATAATAGCATTATTCCCATACTATGGTTAAACACAAAAAAAATCGAAATGAAGATATTCGAAGGGGGATATGGTTTATGCGTTTCTCAACAGGATTAATGGATTCTTTATTCGGAGAAAAAATCACCCTCGAAGGACATGATGAAAAAGGAAATGTCGTTAAATGCAAAGTATCTAAGAAATGGCTTGAAGAGGCTCAAGGAGGCGGTGAAATCTCTGATCAGACGGAACAAGATAAGGATCATCTTGTTCATAATGTATATTAAACCTGAAAAGATTTAATAGCACAAAGTCAAAAACAATGGGGCTACAACAAACTCATTCTCTAGTCTGTTGCGGCCCCATTTTATAGTCAAGAATTTCATATGGACCCCAAATACTCCTTATAACAAAACATCGACTAATTCATATAATGAATTCAGGGATTTTATGTCTTGAGGAGGAATAGCCATGTTTAGTTATAGCAAGCCACTATTCTATCCAGTTCACGTTCAACATCCCGACCCGATGTTTGGCCAAGTATTACTTGAACACTATGGTGGAAAGGACAGTGAATATTCCGCCGCAACCCAGTACCTCAATCACCGTTCCAACATGAGTAACCGTCATCTTCGTGATCTTTTGGGACTCATAGCCGCCGAGGAAATGGGTCACATGGAAATGATCGCAATCGCAATTAACAAGTTAGGAGGGCCACCGCTACATTATGTTAATTCTCAGGGAATTCCATGGAATATAAGTTATGTCGATCAAAACTTAGACCCCATGGCGATGCTCCAAGCGGACGTTGAAGCTGAAGTCCGAGCACGAATTTTATACAATCAACACTTCATCATGACAAACGACCCCGGTCTCAAAAAGATGATCAGTTTCTTAGGGGGCAGAGAGGATGTTCACAAACACCTTTTCCAAAAAGCTCAAATGTTAATACAAAGCTCTGCACCACTAGAGCAATTTAATGAGTTAATTGTTTCATATAAAATGAGTTTCCAAACATTTACGTATTAAAAAGGAAAGATTAGATCAACAAATTTACATTCGCACAAAAGATTAATGGAGCCCTTATCAAGAGGGATTGAACTCTTGATAAGGGCTCTTTCAAATTTTTTATCACCTTCGCCTCATCTGTAAGTTATTTACTTACGAGAGGGCAAACATTCGGGAGATCTCGTTCTTTCTCTTCAACTAACTTTCGTTTAATTTGAGATTGGACTGAGAACTCGAAAATCAAAGGATAAATCATTTTTACTAATTCCGAAGGAAGTTTCAAATCATTACCAAGGTTCACCAAACGCTGAATAACTTCTTTTTCTCGATTGATATCTTTAACTCGATCCAGACGTTTTTGATCCGCTACCTTGCTCACTATTTTCATCCGAGTTGCAAGCCGTTCGATAATAGTTTGATCAATGCGGTCAATTTTGGCACGCAATGATTCAAGGGTGTCCCCCTCCTCTTGTCCGCCACAGCTGAAGACCCTATTCACCGATTCGGCGACTACATCAAGTTCTCTCGCTAGTTGGATAAACTCTTCAGGATGCAATGATTGAGGTCCATCGCTCACAGCCTCGGCTGGATTAGGGTGCATCTCAATCAGCAAACCATCCGCACCCGCAGCGAGTGCAGCCTTGGATAAAGATGCAATCAGATCTCTTCTGCCTGCTGCATGACTCGGGTCGACAATAATCGGCAGGTGCGAAAGCTCTTTGGCCACTCCAACGGCACTAAGATCTAAGGTGTTTCGAGTGCTGGGTTCATACGTGCGAATCCCACGTTCACAAAGGATCACTTGAGAGTTACCGGCTGATAAAATATATTCAGCCGCCAACAACCACTCTTCAATCGTAGCAGACAAGCCTCTTTTAAGGATTATCGGTTTGTTAATTTTACCTGCCAACTTCAGTAATTCGAAATTCTGCATATTGCGAGCACCAATTTGAATAATGTCGATTTCATCGACCACCAATTCCAAACTCGGAGCATCAATTACTTCGGTAACACAGAGCAGGCCCTGTTCTTTAGCGGCTTGGACCAAATAATTAAGCCCCTCTTTACCTAAGCCTTGGAAACTATATGGAGACGTACGCGGTTTAAAAACCCCACCGCGAAGGATTTTCCCTCCAGCTTTTTTTACTGTGTCGGCAGATTGACTCATTTGAATACTTGATTCTACAGCACAGGGTCCACCAATAAGGATAATATCTTTTCCTCCGATTGTTACCCCATTAACCTCAATCGCACGCGTACCTTTTTCAGAAGTAAGTCCTCCCAATATCAAATCTTTCATAATTAATTGCCTCCTTCAATTTATTCAATAAAAAAATCCACGGTACATCCCATATTAGGGACGAAAGCCGTGGACTTCCGCGTTACCACCCATTTTGGCCAAACTTGGCCCTCTCAACAAAGTACAGAAATATCAAGCCCGTATTTATCGAGTAGTAGTCTAGGTAAACAAAATCAAAAAACTCCTCATCCCTGAAGGGACGAGAAGTTCAATCTCGCGTTACCACCCGACTTTGGCCAAAGGGCCACTCGACAAAGGTACGGGAATAATATCCGATACCCCCTTCCTGTTAACGGTGAAGAACCGTCCTAGCCTACTTGATAACGTTCAGCCGGCAGCTCGGGAGGGAACTTCAGCTAATACCACACATAGAAGAGTTTTCAGTCGTGACTCTTCCTCCCTGAAAGGTAATAAATAGCGTACTTTTCTCCGTCTTCGCTTTTAATAATTAAGTTATTTAAATTATAACAGTATTAATTAATTTGTCAACCGGATATAACAGATGCTAAGAGATTTTACCGTACAAGTTAGTATGTTAAACCATACTTGTTCAAATGGACTTTATCAAATCTTAGGTTATTATCCGTGTGAGGTGATTTAGATTCATCTGGATACCCTATGGAAATAATCGCTACGACCTTTATATTGACCGGAATCTCCAAAACTTCTCGTACGTGTTGTTCTGCCGTCTCAGTTTCTGTGAACTGGCGCTCTCTAATTTGAATCCAACATGACCCTAATCCCATAGAATTAGCCGTCAAGTGTAGAATGGTGGCCGCAATAGAAGCATCCTCCACCCAGACATCGCTAATTGCAGAATCTGCGCAAACTACAATGCCTAAAGTGGCATTCTTCAAATGCCCCGCTCCTTTTTTTACTTTTGACAATTCTTTTAGGATTTCTGAATCCTCCACTACAATGAATTGCCAAGGTTGGAGCCCCTTAGATGACGGACTTAATAACGCTGCTTTCAGAAGCAGTTGTACTGTATCTTGATCTATCTTCGTAGATTGATACTTCCGAATACTCCGGCGCCTGTAAAGACTATCTAACATAGCTGTTTTTACCTCCTCATTACTATCCCATTATACGACTTTTGAAAGATCGCGTCACATTAGAATTTCCATAGATAAACTATCTGCTCACAAATACTCTTCAACCTTCATTCTCAATGTATACAAAATATTTATGATTGATCTATTGCATTGGAGTTTGTTCTTGCGATAAGATTCCAGTATACGCTGCCATACTTGACCTCACAATTTTGATGATATAAGCAAAGCAACGGCGCTTTGGAATTACTCGGAAACAAACGAGTTTTTCCAGTGCGCCGTTCTTTTATTGCACCTTATAAGAAATCCTTAACCATGAAATACGAGGAGGTATCATTATGGAACTCTCCCAAAAAGTGAGTACAGGTTTTAATACATTAGATCACGTGATTCAACATCTTAGAATGGGAGATAATGTTGTTTTTCAGGTTAAGGATATTGAGGTGTATAAAAGATTTGTCAATGCGTTTATTGAGCAAAAGACTAGTTCACATAGAAAGATTATTTATATTCGTTTTGCACAACATGCCCCGCTTATTGCAAATATAGCTACTGTAGAAATCTTTTCCGTTGATGCAGAGAATGGATTTGAGGAGTTTTGCTCTCAGATCCACGAGAAAATTACTCAAGAAGGGCGAGACGTTTTCTATATTTTTGATTGCTTATCTGAACTATTGGATCGTTGGGCTACAGATTCGATGATCGGAAATTTTTTCAAGGTCACCTGTCCCTATCTTTTTGAACTGAATACGATAGCCTATTTTGCGACCTACAAGAATCGTAACTCGTTCCATACCACAGCTGTGATTCGTGATACAACTCAGGTACTGTTTGATGTTTATGAAGCCAACGGCACGACCTATGTGCACCCTTTAAAAGTCTGGAATCGCTATACTTCTACTCTATTCTTGCCTCATGTTGTCCAAAATAATCAATTTACACCTGTTACCAGCAGTGGAGAAGTGGCTGCTCTTTATTCTCAATACGGAGAAGATGATGAAAACCCTGAACGGGACCTTGATTATTGGGACCGTCTATTTTTAAAGGCTGGAGAACTCCTCTCCTCCTCAGCAAATTTAACTCAAGTTAAAGAACGCATTCATCAATTATCCAGGATATTCTTGACCCGCGATGAGCGAATTCTCAAACTAATTCATGAACATTTTTCCCTCCAAGATATCTTGTCCATTAAGTCACGTTTGATTGGCTCTGGGTTTATCGGTGGCAAAGCGGTAGGGATGTTACTCGCTCGAAAGATTTTAATCCAAGCGTCTGAAACATGGAAAGATATCCTAGAGCCTCATGATTCATTTTATATTGGGTCAGATGTCTTTTACTCCTTTCTTGTCGACAATAATTTGTGGAAACTTAAGATGGAACAACGCAGAGCACCAAAATACTATTTCGAAAAGGCCTCTTCACTTCGGGATAAAATACTCCAAGGACAGTTTAGCGACGTAATAAAATGCAAATTTATTAGAATGCTGGAGTATTTCGGCCAGTCCCCGATTATTGTGCGGTCTAGTAGTCTTTTAGAAGATGGGTTCGGCAATGCCTTTCCGGGCAAATACGAAAGTATTTTCTGTATCAACCAGGGTACCCTCGAAGAAAGGTACCAGCTCTTTGCGGAGGCTGTTCGACAAGTCTTTGCCAGTACATTAAGTGAAGAAGCGCTAACCTATCGTGAAAAGCATGGCTTAACCAGTACGGAAGAACAAATGGCTCTTCTCGTACAAAGAGTGTCCGGATCCAATAAACAGGACTATTTCTTTCCTGATGTTGCCGGGGTGGGTTTTTCTTACAACACCTACATTTGGGATACTCAAATGAATCCAAACGCAGGAATGGTACGGCTTGTTATCGGATTGGGTACAAGAGCCGTCAACAGGCTCGAAGGGGACTATGCTAGGATTGCTGCTTTAGACCGCCCCCTCTCTATACCCTGTGATGGACTTCAAAGTTTTAAAGCCTTTTCACAGCAGAAAATGGACGTACTCAACATCCAAAACAATAGTCAAGAGTGCCTTTCGATTCAAGATTTATTAGATCAACAAGTCGATTTGCATCAAGCAATGATTGCTGAACGAGACTTTAAAACTGAACAAAGGATGAAACAACTTGGCCTGAGCTGTAAGGAATCCTGGGTTTTTAGTTTTAACCCGTTATTTTCTAAAACAGATCTTTCTCAAACCTTTTCTAAACTTCTCAATACATTAGAGGCAGCCTATTGCCATCCTATCGATATTGAATTCACTGTAAACTTCGGAAGCAATGGTCATTATATAATTAACCTATTACAATGTAGACCCTTACAGGTTCAGGGTCCCAAAGAACGGGTTGAGTTCCCTCACGAATTCCCACTGAATCAAATCCTTTTTAAGAGCAATGGTAATTTCATGGGGGGAAATGTTTACACGACAATTCACAAAGTCATCATAGTAGACCCAGATGCCTATAACCTACTTAGCCAATCAGAGAAATACGAGGTTGCTAGAACCGTGGGGAGGCTCAATAAGCAAATTCATAAAGAGAGCACCAAAGCACTTCTCCTTGGTCCCGGAAGATGGGGATCACGCATTCCCTCTTTAGGTGTACCCGTTGCTTTTGCAGAGATAGATCGCATTTCAATTCTAGGCGAGATCGGATACCGTCACTCTGGGTTTTTTCCCGATGTATCGTTTGGAACCCATTTTTTCCAGGACATGATTGAAAGTGAGATATTCTACCTTGCACTCTTTCCCGAAAAGCAAGATACCCTCTATCAATTAGATTTGCTGGAGAACATCGCTCAGAGATTTCTTACCCTCCCTACAGAAATGTCCCAGCTTCAAGAAGTTGTAAAAGTGTATGACTTTGAACCTGGGAAATATAGTTTACAATTGATTTCAGATATTAACAAACAAGAGATTCAATGCTTTTATCGTTCAAATGGCATTTCTTAAGGCTAGACGGGGAACAGAATTTGGATTTTTCCAAGTTCTGTTCAAAAAAAGGATTATACACCTCTGTAGTGGTGTATAATCCTTTTTTTGAACTGTTACTAAGTCTCCATAACCCTGTTTTATTCATACTTCTTGATGATCTCTTCCGCGACTATGACTTGGGAAATTCGCAAGTCCATGGCCCTTTTTTGAATGAGGCGAAAGGCTTGTGGCTCGCTCATATTTAACTTTTCCACAAGGGTCCATTTGGCTTGTTCAAGGATCTTCCGCTCATCGATCCGCTTCTTTAGGGTATCACGCTCATTTTTTAATTGTGTCATCGAATTCCGTACTGAAAGTGCAAAACGTGCAGTTTGAAGCAATGTTAAGCGGTTGATTGGTTTAGGAAGAATCAAAGCACCTACTTTTTCAAGGCTAAATTGCATATTAAGCAAATGCTCGGGCCTTGCGATCACCACGATTCCAGCGGACGTTTTATCATGGGTATCAAAAACCAAATCCGTTCCCTGTTCATCGGGTAGCGGAGTGCTTATAATAACCAAATCCAGTAGGGTGTTGAAAAAATTTCGACGCGCCTCATTGGCTGAATGAGCGCAGTTTACCGGATAAAAACCTTCTTTGATGAGCATGGTCTGCATGCTGCTCGCGACTTCAGCCTTCCCACAGACGATAAGAACACTCCCTGCGCTCACTACAATCACCCCTTTGAGCAGGGTAACCTCATTTAATAGGTTTTGAGATACTTTTCAATCTCCCAGGAATGAATCGAGTTATCGTAGGCTTCCCATTCCAAAGTCTTTGCTGCTAAGTATTTATTAAACGTATGCTCACCAAGAGTCGAATGAATCAAGGGGTCTTTCTTCATCTCTTCAAGCGCTAAGAAAAGGTTTGAGGGTAGCCTCTCGAGTTTAAGGTCTTTCTCCTGTTCTGACGTTAAGTTGTAAATATTAACATTAATCGGATCAGCCAGTGGTAAATGATTTTTTAATCCCTCAAGCCCAGCCTCTAAGACTAACGCTAAGGTCAAATAAGGATTACAGGTCGGATCCGGACTTCTGAGTTCAAGCCTTGTTGCTTCTCCCCGGGGTGCAGGGACGCGAAGCAAGGGACTTCGGTTCATATGAGACCATGCGATATGCACCGGGGCTTCAAAACCTGATTTTAATCGTTTATAGGAATTCACGAGGGGATTGGCGATGGCCGTAATTCCTTTGATATGACTCAACAACCCTGCCGTAAAATGCTTGGCAGTTTCCGATATATCATTTTCAATCTCGTCCTGTTTAAAGAGGTTGATCCCATTTCGGGTTAGAGACATATTGATATGCATCCCCGAACCATTGACACCGGGAAGCGGCTTGGGCATAAAGGTCGCATGAAGACCATTGCGCTGCGCAATGCTCTTGACAACCATTTTAAAGGTCATAATATTATCAGCCGCAGTAAGAGCATCCGTATATTTGAAATCGATTTCATGCTGCCCCGCCGCTGTTTCATGATGCGACGCTTCGATTTCAAACCCCATTTCTTCTAAAATCATACAAATCTCACGACGGGTGTTTTCCCCTTGGTCGATGGGAGCCAGATCGCAATAACTAGCTGAATCATGGGTAATCGTCGTTGGCTGACCTTCGTCATCGTTGTAAAACAAAAAGAACTCACATTCTGGGCCGACTTGGAAAGTATAGCCCAGGTCTTCTGCCTTTTTCAACGTTCGTTTCAGTATAAAACGGGGATCCCCCTCAAATTGCGATCCGTCATGGTTTTTAATATCGCAAATAAGTCTAACGACCTTGCCCTGCTGTGGCCTCCAGGGAATGATCGCGAAAGTATCGGGATCCGGAAAAAGAAACATGTCGGACGCTTCAACACCTGTGAATCCTGCAACGGCTGAGCCATCAAACATGACTCCGTTTTCGAAAGCATTGGCAAGCTGTTTATCAGTAATCGCTATGTTTTTCATTCTGCCGGAAATATCCGTAAACTGCAAACGAATAAAGCGAACATCATTTTCCCTTACAAACTTCAGACAATCTTCTTTTGAAAAATGCAATTGGGTACTCTCCTTTCTTATTAGCTCATTATATCCTGGAATGAGTCCCATATGAAGGCATAGTTCATGAGTGCTTACCAGCCACAATAAAGATTGCCATAGGGTCTTTTATTATAAGGGATCAACTTGGAAAAGGGTTTAGCAAGAATCTCCTCAGTATTTCCGCCAAAATATTCAACATAGTCTTTAACATAGTGCTCAAGCTTTTCTTCATCATCCTGCGATAGTTCAACTACTTTGACTTCTTTGCCCAGTTTGTGATCTTCCACTTCACCGCGGATATACATGATTCCCCCATGCATCCCTGTACCGCAATAAGAGCCCACAATTTCTTCATGCTCTTCAAGTCCTAGACCAAGAACGACAATCACTCCACCGGCCATATATTCCCCTAAGAAATCTCCTACTTTTCCTCCCAGGATAATCGTTGGAATCTTCTCTTGATATTCCTTCATATGAATTCCAACCCGATATCCACCGTTATCCCGAATGAAGATTTTTCCACCCCGCATAGCATACCCTACAGTATCTCCTGAACTGCCATGAACCACGATTTTCCCGTCATTCATAGTGTTCCCAATACTGTCTTGAGTATTTCCTTCAACATAAAGTTCTAAGCCATTCATATAGGCGGCCATATCATTCCCAGGGGTTCCTTTTAATGTCAAACGTGCTTTACCAGTGATTCCATCCCCAATGTAGCGTTGTCCGTTCACATTTTTAACCACGATATCTTCAGAGCCAGCCGCAAGTTCTTCACGAATCTTGCTGTTCAGTTGCCTATAATAGAGCCCTTTAGCATTGAGTACAATCATCTGTTTCACTTCCTTAGGGTAAGTCTTTGGCTGCGCAGTTCCTGTGGAAAATGGATATATCCAAAATCATCTTTCAAAAGATGCTCTTGAAAAGATGTTACATCGACTTCTTGGTCCATGAGTCCCGTGAGAATTCCTGCCCGATCCATGGTATTTAAAGCAATATACCCAACAAGCTTTCCCGCACGCAAAACAATCTTTTTATAGCTTTGCTTGGCCTGATCTTCTTGGATATATTCTTGGAAATCAGGGGCATTCGGTTTGATAATACCTGCTGTGAGCATCGGAAGGTCAAAAAAACCGATGGCATTCATAGCAAATCCGCCCAGGTATTCGGAGCTTCCTCCAGCCATATTCACCCCTGCAGTAAATCCCTGCTTATAGGCATTTGGCAGAATCGGCAACACACGGTTCTCTTGATAGATTTTATCATATCCTTCGGAGACATCGCCCGCTGCGTAGACATCGTCTACACTCGTTGCCATCTGTGGGCTAATCACAATACCCTGATTCAACTTGATTTTCGTCTCCCGGACAAGATCCAGATTTGGTCTGACCCCAATTGCCAGGATAACCCGATCACAGTCTAATTCTTCTCCGTTCTGCAAGCGAACACCAGTTACCTTGCCATTCTCACCCAAGATCTGGGCTACTGTATTATTTAATTGGAATTTCACGCCTTGTTCCTCGAGATGATTCTGAACGATTTGAGCCGATGCTTCATCAAGAATAGCGCTTAAAATGCGGTTTGAGAGTTCAGCAATCGTCACAGTGGCTTCTCTCTTAACCAAGGCCTCAGTTGCCTTGAGGCCGATGAGCCCCGCTCCGATCACTACAACTCTAATTCCAGGGAAAAGTTCTTTTTCTAATGCTTTCACATCATCCCAGGTTAAAAAGGTGGAAACCCCAGAATACTCTCTGCCCGGGATGGGGGGAACGATGGGTTTTCCGCCGGTTGCAACTAACAAACGATCATACTGAACCTTCTCCCCCGAAGAAAGTTCGACATTCTTCTCTTCAAGCTTTAAGGCTTGAACCTCAGTCCCGAGATGAACATCCACTTGTAGGCGTTCATAAAAATCGGGATCTCGATAATACATCTTTTCTGGCGTTACTTTACCCGAAAGATAATAGGAAATAAGAGGACGGGAATAGGCCGGATAAGGCTCTTTCGAAAAAAGCGCGATTTTCCCTTCACGATCAACACTACGAATTCCTTCTACCGCGCCAACTGCTGCAGCGGAATTTCCGATGATCACATAATCCATGCTACTACTCCTCCTCTCCTAAAATACTATCCATAAACTGGAGTGCACGATTAGGACAATTCTGAACGCAAACCGGCACACTGGGCGCATCCAAGTCATCTGCTCCGCTAGAACAAAGGTCACATTTTGAGGCAACTTTGTGCCCTTGATTATCTCGCCGAATCGCACCGAACGGACACGCAAGAATACAGGTCCAACACCCCACACATCGGTCTTCATCATTACGTACAATTCCCGTAACCAAATCTTTCTGCATGGCTCCAGTGATACATGCCTTGGTACACGGTGCTTCATCACAATGCCGACATTGTAACGCAAACGAAATTGATAAATTGTCTTCGACCAAAATTCTCGGTACGGGCTTCGTCTTCTGCTTTAAATAGGCTTTGACAATGTCCTTCGGATACTCTGAATGGGCCGCTGCACAATACACTTCACAAAGTTTACAGCCCACACACACTTCTTCTCGGGCATAAACACGTTTCATCGGAAATCCTCACTTCCTCTCTCCTGAGCTTGGCAAACTGCTTGCTCTCCGTCCAAACAAAATCAGTCTACCTGAGCTGTCCTAGCTATCTCATTTATCCGCACAATCCCAATTATTTCAGCTTTCTCAAACTACCTGTTTTATCTACTCACCCGCAGCCAGGACTCCCAAAATATTTAACTCACGATCCGATAATCCGATTCCCCGAAGCATCAATCGATTTCCTCGTAAGCTCTCAATGGCGTTAATACCCATACCACCGAGGAGTTCTTTAACCTCATGCTCCCAAGCCCTAATTAGATTCGTGACTCTTTCTGCGCCAATCTCGGGATTCAAGCGTTTGACCAACTCAGGCCTTTGTGTTGCAATCCCCCAATTACATTTTCCGGTATAACATTTCTGGCACATATGACAGCCGAGGGCCAGAACAGCTGCACTAGCAACATAGACAGCATCGGCGCCCAACGCAATCGCCTTGACAATATCCGAGCTATTCCGGATACTTCCCCCGACAACGAGTGACACCTGATTCCGAATTCCTTCTTCGCGTAGACGTGTATCTACTGCGGCTAAAGCGAGTTCAATCGGAATTCCAACCGAGTCTCGAGTCCGAAGCGGTGCTGCCCCAGTTCCTCCACGAAAACCGTCAATGGCAATGATATCGGCACCTGCCCGGGCAATCCCGGAAGCAATCGCGGAGACATTATGCACAGCGGCGATCTTTACAATGACAGGCTTCTCATAATTTGTGGCTTCCTTTAAGGAGAAAATAAGTTGGGTCAAATCCTCGATAGAATAGATGTCATGATGGGGTGCTGGTGAAATCGCATCCGAGCGTTCTGGAATCATACGAGTGCGCGATACTTCCACTCCGACTTTCTCTCCTGGTAAATGTCCACCGATTCCAGGTTTAGCACCTTGCCCTATTTTTATTTCGATAGCTACACCCGCATTCAAATACTTTGTATGAACACCAAAGCGACCGGATGCAACTTGAACAATCGTATTCTTACCATATCGGTAAAGGTCTTCATGAAGGCCTCCCTCCCCGGTATTATATAAAATACCCAGGGTTTCTGCCGCTTGAGCTAAGGACTTAGCCACATTAAGACTAACAGAACCGAAGGACATCGCCGAGAACATGATCGGGACTTCCAGCTCAAGCTGAGGTGGCAGTGGCTCAACAAGCTTACCATTTTCTACTTGAATTCGCTCGGGTTTCCGACCCAAAAAGGTTTTCAGCTCCATGGGTTCTCTGAGTGGGTCAATGGAGGGGTTCGTCACTTGACTGGCGTTGAGCAGCAAATGGTCCCAATAGATTGGGTAAGGGCGATCCGTCCCCATCCCTGTCAGCAAAATTCCTCCAGTTTCCGCTTGCCTATAGATTGCTTTCATCGTGCTCGGTGTCCAATTAGCATTCTCACGAAATTCAAGTGGAAACTTCCGAATGGAGAGCGCATGGGTGGGACACATAGTCACACACCGATGACAATTTACACACTGGATGTCATCTGAGACGACTTTTTCTTCTTCTGCATCCCAGCGATGAGCCTCATTAGCACATTGCCTTACACATACCTGGCAGTTAATGCAACGATCTTTATTTCGTTCAATAAGAAAGTCCGGCATATTCATACTGAGTGCCATACCCTTGTTCTCCCTTCTTTTCGAGTGTCGCGATTACAGGTTCTCCACCACGGGGGGCCCAGATCTTTTCAGGATCAGGACAGATTTCCCGGATGGCTGACTCTTCAGAAGCAAGATAGAGGAAATCCCCTTTCGTTGCCGCGACCATCGATCGTAATTTTAGTCGGTCATTGAGTGCGATCAAACCTTGGCTTGATCCTAGAATAATGGAAAAAGGTCCGTTCATTAATAAATTCCCATACATGGAGCGCACAGCCTTGAAAAGAACTTGTTTCTCTGGACTCATTCGTTCTATGTCTTTCCAAAACGGCGCCGCTAGGGTCGCAATCGCCACATCCATCGGTAACTTCTGCTTTCGGACTAGAAAGTCAAAAGCATACGTAATCGCTTCAGTGTCAGTTTGCATGGATAGTTTATAGCCATACATCTCTAAAAAGCGTCGGTTTGCGCCGTA
Source organism: Desulfosporosinus sp. Sb-LF (assembly GCF_004766055.1). Taxonomy (NCBI): domain Bacteria; kingdom Bacillati; phylum Bacillota; class Clostridia; order Eubacteriales; family Desulfitobacteriaceae; genus Desulfosporosinus; species Desulfosporosinus sp. Sb-LF. Next base: position 124,931 of record NZ_SPQR01000003.1, read on the forward strand.
AGATGAAATTTCACCGTTATGCACGATGGACCAGTCAAGCAGGGTGAAAGGATGTGCTCCACCCCACCACCCTGGGGTATTGGTCGGGAATCGTCCATGCGCCGTCCAGCTATATCCTTGATAGTTCTCTAGGCAAAAATACTCTCCGATATCCTCAGGGTATCCCACCCCTTTAAAGGCTCCCATATTTTTTCCGCTTGAAACAACAAACGCTCCCTTAAATTCAGAGTTAATAAACATTACACTCCGCACAATGAACTCGTCCTCATTTTCCTCTTCCAACAAAAAGTTGGGTTTAGGTCGGACAAAATAACGCCATGCTAAAGGAGGGTTTTTAATGCCTCGAGTTTTCCGTGTTGGGATTTCACCGCTTTCTGCAACATGGAAAAAGCGATTGAGATAATCCTCTGTTTGTTCTTTTCCCTCTGTCCCTTCATAGTACAGATGAAAAGCATAGTAGTCTGCATACTCTGGATAAATACCATAGGCGGCAAATCCTCCACCTAAGCCATTAGAACGGTCATGCATCAAGGCAATCGACTGAATTATATCTTCTCCGGAAAAAACCTGTCCGCTGCGATTGATAATCCCACTGATCGCACACCCGGACGGAATCCGAACTTCACCTTCTCTAAGCATCTCTGTCTCTCCTTTCGTCTTAACACAAAAAACTCGTTTATGAATTTTTGGGCAATCTCTCCCGCATAACTACATCACTATGGTTATGCAAATCCACCCAAGTACCTCTTATTCCCCTTTCACTAAAGAAAATGAAAAAGGCGTCCTTAAAAAGATGCACTTATATCAAGTACAAAATTCTAATGAGCGCCTTTGCTCTATTCATTATTAGTTCGTACATTTAAAGTAACATAAAGACTAGCTTACATTCAACTGTTTTATACCATGTATACAATATTTAAATTTAAATCTCCATTTTATGAAGAGAATTATAATCAAACAATACCAATCCATGTCCTTCTTTATAACCTCGGGGCAACTGGTTCAGCCTCTAAAGATAATGTAGCCAAAACACCCCCTTCAATTCCTAAGGCAAATTCTATTAAGGCATGGCGTTGCTTACGGCTAACATTACCTTGCTTTAAACGTATTAAATTTTCTGGCTGCAAGTAGTCGATTCCATAAATAATATGGAGACAGTTTCTCCCTCGGACCTTGATCGCGGGTTGAATTGAACTTTTGAAACACATCCCGGTAAACCTCAATACTTTTCAACTTTCTCCCAAGCTTCTCAATTCAGGAGCTTACATCCCAACCGTTTTGTTCCGCTTGCTTTAGTCTTTCTAGGACTTTTTCGCGATCCATTAATCAGTGCTCAATATGCCCATGTCTCTGAAGCACCCTCTCATCAAAATAATAGAAGCATCCCCAGATCGGAACGGGCGAAATAAAACCATCCTGTAGACTTGGCTTTGAATCTTCTATCTGAGGCTCCAACGGTTGTAATGATTCTACAGATTCCTCACAATGCTTCACCGGAACAAGATCACTTCCGTTTCCGTGAAAACCGTATGGGTTAAACGAACACGATACCCCTTTAAAATTCGATCATATGAATTTCGGGGATTCTTCGCTAGGAGATACGATAAGACTTTGCCCCTACTCCAGTCGCTTTGATTGCTAACTGCATGCAAAAAACTCCTTGTCACCTTTCACTTTCGTTTAGTTATTGCCAAAAGAATCTCATTTCTTCTTCAGATTGTACCACGGTCGTTTCGGCAACTCATCGGGAACATCACTTGAGTTTCGTTCACTATAAATACTAAAGGGATCCAATTCACTAATCCTATTAATAAATTGCTCGTTAAAGGAATAGGGAAAAATGCTTAAACTAGAGTCACTGTCTCCAGGGAGATCTTCTACATAAAATTCGGTCGTAACTAACCCTTCCTGACTTATCATTTCAACCGTAACAAGAACTCCGTTTGGGTATTTTCCTTCCTCCTTCAACGAATAAACAGGATACCAACAATAATCATCACCCAGTAGTTTGAATTTATTTGGTTCAAGTTTCTTAAACTTTTCCATGCAATACTCAAAGTTTTTCAACCTATCTCCCATCGTTTGTCGAATCCATTCTTCATCGGAGTTTAAAACAGATAGGTTAATTCTTATATTCTTAAATGGCAAGGGAAATCCGAGATAGATCGTCGATTGGACTATTCTCAGACAGGACGTAATAGCTGCAAGGGTAATTATACTTAAGCCAATATTTATTTGATCAGCATCAATAATCTCAAGAACCGTAGGCAATCTTCCCACTTTGCTCGTACTTTTGAGATCACCCAGAATTTTAATGACAAAGTACAAAACGAATAAAACGGTAACCAGCAAACCTCCCATCAAAAAAAACTGCTCTAAGAGAGACCTGTCTATAACAAAATGATTAAAGGCAAGTGTAATCCAGATAAGGGCACAAAAAACTAGCGCAATTTGAGCAAAACCAATGATGATTTTAGAAAACTCCTGTTTCTCATTGATGATTTGTTCGTAGAGAATGTATTTCCGAAACACCTCTTTCCCTATTGCGCCTTTTTCTAGGAACAAATCTTTTTTATAAGGTAATGCGGCAAGACTCCATAATATTTCTCGACTCCGCTGAACATTATGTTGGCTATTCATCGATATGAAAATCGACATAAGTCCTACCAACGATAAAATTCCCGATGTAAAACTTAATAAAATCGATAGTGTTCCGCCCGTCATGAACCGTTCCCCTTTAAAGCAAATAAGATGACTAGAAAAGAAGATTTATAGCTCATTTAGCATAACCATTGAGAAATTATCTACTCATAACTCTCTTTCGAACTACAAGTAACCCCTACATCCGTTTTGCGAACATAGGGGTCTCAGCTCTATAACTCGGGGTCAAGGAAGTTAACATTAAAACTAGAGTCCGGACCCTAGTCGGGGTTATGCTGACCGGAATGAAGAAATTCGACGATAGCTGTAAAAGCCACTGGGAGTGGGATCACGCTTAAGTCCTGTAGTGAAACCCAGCACTTCTTCTCTTCGGTGGGATAGATTTCTTTCGGATCAAATCCATAGTCCTTGCCAGATTCCTTTAACCAAGAAACATCAATCTGTTCCAGCACTGGTAGATCGACAATTGCCCAGATAATTTTCCATCGTCGGTGGCTAAAGGTGTACCAGACTGGTCCGTGCAGTGTTAATCCCTGCTCAAATTGTTCTCTCAATCGCTCGTCATATGTCCGTTCGGGTACCGCCTTTTGGAAAAAGCCTTGGCATTCCTCGTAGGCAATCACAGGAAGACTCTCTTTCAAGCTATGATCCTGATTCAATTCCACACCTGGAAACTCCCACAGATTGGCCAGTAGACCTTGGTCAGGACGTCTTTGTAAGTATACCTGGTTTCCTCGACGTAGAACAAAAGTCAAACGAGTAACCTCTTGGCGTTGGGGCTTGGGCTTTTTCACAGGATAACGGAGAAAGTCGCCCTGTAAATACCCCTCACAAACTTGGGCCAGCGGACAATCATCACAGTCCGGTTTCGTGGGCGTACAAACAATAGCCCCCAGTTCCATCAAAGCCTGATTAAAGTTTCCTGGCTGAAGAGCCGGTTGCCATACTATTAAGTGATCATTAAAGTGACGATAACTGCGAACCGTCTCAACTGGCTCTGGCCAAGCTAATAGACGAGACACCACTCGTAAGACATTACCATCTATTGCCGCAACTCCTTGCCCAAACGCAATACTAGCTACGGCTCCAGCTGTATACTTTCCGATCCCCGGAACTCGTAGAAGAGAATCGTAATTCTCAGGCATCTTTCCTCCACACTGATTGCAAATATAGCGGGCGCCTTCCCACATTCGTCGGGCTCTAGAATAATATCCTAGCCCACTCCAAACAGTTAGGACATCCTCAAGACTTGCGTTGGCGAGTTTTTCCACGCAGGGAAAGCGATGCATAAATCGTTCATAGTAGGGGATGACCGTCTTCACCTGAGTTTGTTGAAGCATGACCTCAGATACCCAGATCGCGTAAGGATTTCCGGTTCTCCGCCAAGGCAGATCTCTCTTTTCTATTTTATACCATTCTAGTAAGAGGGACGAAAGATAGTGATCAACGGCGATATCATTTGCTACATTCATTACGAATTTTCTCCTATGCCATTAGTTAATGTTATAACAAGAGTTTCTATTTATTGATCAGTATCAAGCCTATCACACAAAACACAACGCCAAATATTTGATTGACCGCAAATCCCTCTTTGTAAAACAATATCCCCACGGGGATAAGCATCAGTGCCAGAATAATATTAGCAACTAGAGACCCTACACTAATGTTCCAGCCTGCCCTATATGCAAGCAGATATCCCAATTCAAGACCCATAATCGCCACCCCAAGGGCCACACTCGTCCAATTCAACTCGTTAAACGATTGCAGAAATCCTTTATCCGTTTTGTAAAAAAGAGCTACTATAAACGTCAAAATCGCTGCGGTCAAATAAGTGATTAACAAGGCTGAAAAAGGATTAGCATTCTGGGGCGTCGACTTTTGGCACACATTATAAACGATGTTCGATGCAACAATCAGTACTATGGGAAACACATACATAAACATTTATTAACCTCACTTCTTACCCGGGCTGGGCCCCACGCCTGTGCATTGGCTGATACCTGTGGTTTAACCCTAAAATTTTCAATCTTTACATGGTTCTGGATGGCCCCCTAGGTTTCAGCCCAGAAGCCCCTGATAGTTTTACGAATACCATCGGCATTCGCTACATAGCTCATCTTTTTCCATTCTTCTGGAAACAATTTCTTATACGAAGATTGAGCAAAACGTTCATCAATGAGCAACACTATTCCTCGGTCTTTTTCTGTACGAATGACTCGTCCGACAGCCTGCAGAACCTTATTAAGACCGGGGTACACATATGCAAATTCAAAACCCTGCCGACTTGCTGTTTCGTGATAGGAACGAATAATCTCTCGTTCTATGCTAATCTGGGGCAATCCGACGCCGACAATCACCGCTCCCGAGAGTCGATCCCCTATCAGATCGATCCCTTCGCCAAAAATCCCACCCATTAAGGCAAAGCCAACCAAGGTTTGCTTGGGATTAGTGGCAAAGTTAGCCAAGAATTCTTCTCGTTCCCCCTCCTCCATTCCTGGAGTTTGACAAATCACGCTGACCTCTGTGTTTTGTTCCCTAAACCTCAAATAGACCTCGTGCAGATAACTATAAGAAGGAAAATAAACGAGATAGTTTCCTTCTCTGTGGATAACGGCCGAAGCAATCGCTTCGGCGACAAGGTCGTAGGAAGTACCACGCTGCTTATACTTCGTGGAAATGCGATTGTGAATAAGCAAACAAAGATTTTCTGGGGAAAATGGAGACGCCAGTTTTAGTTTATATGACGTTTCTTCCCCGCCTAAAACGTTCATAAAGTATTCCATTGGACTCAAGGTCGCCGAAAATATTACTGCCGCCCTCCCCCTTCCCAAGGCTTCCTTTAGCCGTACGGAAGGGTCAAGACAAAAGAGCTTCACTCGCAAATCATCCCGAGATGGCTGTAAAAAGGTAACATACTTTTCATCATAGCTGTCTGCGGTACGGATAAAGCTCAACGCCTGGAAATAGTGTTCAATCAGTTGTTCCCGCCAAGCAAACGGTTGCTCGTTTGTTTTCAGGAAATACTCGGCTTCCTTAACGAAATTTCTCAAAGCCTGGATCAGCTTAGTTGGAGGCTCTTTCTCCACAAGTTCTCCGCTTCCCTCTACTTCAGTACAGCGTTTTTTCTCCTTAACTAAGGCAGAGTTTACTTTGGTCAAACTTTTCGTCAGCCTTGGGTCGTCCACCTTCGTTAGTCGCTTCAATCCCAACCAAGACTCCTTGCCAAGCTCGGCTGAAAACATATCCCGCGCCCGATCTACCAAGTTGTGGGCTTCATCCACCAAAAAGGTGTACTCTCCCCCCTCGAGGAAAAAACGCCTTAAGTAAACCCGAGGGTCAAACACATAATTATAATCGCAAATGACCACGTCCGCCCAATTTGCCATTTCCAATGAGAATTCAAAGGGACAAATAGAATGCTTACGCGCGTATTCCTCAATCACTTGTCGCGTCCAGGCTTCCTCTCCAAACACATCCTCTACTGCTGCTCTCACTCGATCGTAATACCCTCGAGCAAAAAGACAATCCTCAGGTAGGCATGTCGCTTCCGGGAGAAAACAAAGTTTTCGTTTGGCCGTTAAGGTCAACCGTTTAATCTCGAGCCGTTGCGCTTGCAAGTTCATCAAAGCCTTTTCGGCAACTGTGCGGGTGATGGTTTTCGCCGTGAGATAGAAGATCTGCACTGTAAACCCTTCAGCCATGGCTTTTAGTGCAGGATACAACGTGCCCATGGTCTTCCCAATACCCGTAGGAGCTTGGGCGAATAGTTTCTGACTTTCTTTGATCGTCTGATAAACGGCTACCGCCAATTCACGTTGTCCTGGTCGATATGTGCCGAAGGGAAATTGTGTCCTACGAATACTAGCATCTCTGCGCAATTCCCATTCTTGCAGTCGACTTGCCCAGGTCAGATAACGTTCCACTAAATTAACGAAAAACTTCGAAAGCTCAGGCCAAGAAAACTTCCTCGTGAATTTCTTGATCTGAGCTGTATCAAGCTGAAAATAGGTGAGTTGAGCCTCCACCGTTGTTATGCCTTCTTGCACAGCATACATAAAGGCGTAACACTGTGCCTGGGCCCAATGCAACTCGTTGAATGACTCATCAATAAGATCTAAATCCAGCGAGGTAGTTTTAATCTCATCAATACAGGCACCCGATTCCTTCATGATAATACCATCGGCACGGCCCTTGATTTCTAAGCAAAGGGTTTCGCTTATGCCACTTGGACGTTGCGCTTCCTGATTAGGGTAGACGTAACTTAGTGTTACTTCCGGCACATACTCCGCTCCGTTTAATTTCTGGACATGTTGATGAGCTCTAATCCCCTCTTGGGCACGTGAAGCCCCAATGGAACCTGGTTGTAGATCCCCGTACCTAAGCACAAATTCGACGAGATTACGTACCGATACCTTAATCGTTGTCACTGTTCATAATATCCTTCCCAATAAAAAATTACCCTTTGATTTGATTATAACAACTTAGTTTTAAAAAACCCATCAAAAAAAGAAGCAACTTACATTTTATAGCTTAATTACTTCGAAACTATCTTCCTGCACATACCATACTTGTTCGAAGGATGCGGGCAGAACCCAATAGCTGATACCACGGAGGTTATAGTCTTTGACTAGGTTAAACTTCGCTTGCATGCTACGCGCATCTTCAAACCAAACAACATGGTTACGACCTTGTTCATCGGTATACTCAAAGAATGGAGATTGGGATAATTGATCATACTGAATAGGAGCATGGTAGCGGGTAGCCAACTGAATTGCGTATTGGGGACTAAAGGTGCGGGCATTTGGGCCTCCCTTGACGTAAGGCAATGTCCAGTCACGTGCATATAGGGCTATGCCAATCATAATCTTAGAGTTCGGAATGACGGTGACAGCGTAATCCACGACACGCTTTACCATGTTAAGCGGGGATATTGCCATAGGGGGTCCACCGGCCCAGCCCCATTCGTAGGTCATTAGGACCATAAAGTCCAGTAGTTGGCCATGGATCGGGTAGTCATGGGCTTCATAAAGAAGACCCTTTTGGATGGAAGAAAGTTTTGGGGCCAAAGCACTTGAAACCGAATAACCCCGCGGATGCAAGCGATTAACTAATTGCTGAAGAAAGTAATTATACCGTTCGCGATCCCCCGAAGGAACGTATTCAAAGTCGACATTAAGACCCCTAAACCCTTTTTCAGCCATTATCCTCACAATGTTATCTATAAGACTCTGTTGCACAGGGAGGTCAGTTAAGACTGTATGAACAATTGCCGAATTAAAGCCTTTATCATCAAGGTTTGAGATGCTCATTAAAGGAGCAACTTGTTTCGACCGCGAGATCGTTAACAGATTGAGATCATTTAGAGTTTTGAGGCTCCCATCGCTTCTTACTTCATAACTGAAGGGACATAGGTACGTTAAATGTTGACCGATCTGTTCAATCATCTTTTGACCAGTGCTTCCTTGATTGATTAAATAGGCATTAACCTCTTTGAACGGTTTAGTCTTAGTCGGCAATTTAAGTCTTTGCCCTACTTGAATAAGGTTAAGATTGACAAGTTGATTCACCTGGGCGATTCTCTCTGGTGTAGTACCGTAGAGTTTTGCGATTTGCCAGAGACTTTCTCCTTGTTTAACCGTGTGATACTCGTTGGCGGTGGGGATGACGAGGGATTGGCCAATAACCAATTTATCGGAGTCGGATAAGCCGTTGGCGGTATTGATCTGTCGAATAGTCACACCATAACGATTGACAAGAATCCATAAGGTGTCACCACGTTCAACAACGTGAATATACATGTCGATTTCTCCTTTGCAGAAGTTTGACTAGGATATTAGTATTCAGTGCGTGGCAAATTGGCACCCTAGTTCCTTAACCAGTTCTTAACAACTTGATCATAAATTGCACAGATTTTCTAGAATTTTGGGTAGTATACTTTTCAACAGAAAGTAAGTTTGGAGAAAGAAGTTGTTTATTTTGGGCAGGCTTCCATTTTTAGACCGTACCCGTGGCTTAATTATGATCTTCATGGCGTTAGACCATGCCTTGTTTTTTTGGAGTAGCGGACGCATTAATAATGAAGGTTTACCTCTAATGGTTAATGGCAATCTCACCTATAATCCACTCGGTGTTTCAAGTTCCCTAGCCCTAATTGTTATGTTCTTATCTAGTTTATGTGCACCTGGCTTCCTTTTTATTGCCGGTTATGTATTGGCCCTTTCGATCAAAAAACGCGAATTAAAAGGTTGTTCAAGTTCCAGTATAAGTCGTCATTTGTGGCAAAGAGGGCTATATTTAATCGCTTTCCAAGTGTTTATTGCTTCTCCCGCCTTTAATGTCGCACTATTACTCAAGACCGACTCATTTTCTTCCATCACCTTAGGAACCTTTTTTTCTTTGAGCATTTTATCGACCATAGGAATGGGTTTCTTTATTCTGGCGCTTGGGCGCCATATTTCTCCGTGGAAGCTCTTTGGAGTTTCCGGGCTGCTCTATTTATTGAGTCAATGGTTTCTTCCAGCTCTTACGAGAAGTTTTCCAATTCATCCAACGTGGGTACAAACTTTGCAGGCTATTTTAGTCTTACCTATCCCCTTTTCGGCGAGGTTGTTGGTGAATAACAACTTTCCAGTCATACCTTGGTTTTTACCGATGGCCCTTGGTTGGCTGTATGGACACACATTTGAAAAAAAACGAGGAATTGCTTACGAAATAAAACGATTTGCCGTCTCAGGAGTTGGTAGTCTAGCACTTTTCTTTATCTTTCGTTTAGCGGGGATTGGGGATTACCTTCACCCCGACGGCACCTTTCAGGGTTTTTTCGGACTTTCTAAATACCCCCCGAGCCCAGACTACTTGCTCTTTTATCTAGGTCTTGTCTTTCTATTGCTATGCCTATTTTACCGACTTCCAAATACCTCGAAAATTGGGTCCGTTTTGGAGAACTTTGGTCAAGTCCCCCTCGTTTTCTACATTACCCACCTTTGGCTTTATGCCGCTGTACCGGCACTATTCGCGAACTTTAATGGATTTTCTTTAGTATTTGGAATAGGAATTTGGCTACTGGGTTTGATAATTCTTTATCCTCTCTGTCGGGGATATTTAGTATGGCGAACGTCATCTAAAACTCACGTCCCTCGCCCAAGACTCATTCATGGACCAAAGCTTGTTCAGAATTCCAAACTTGCACATGGCTCAATACTTGTTCACCGATCAAAGCCACTTCACCTGACATACACATTGGGAAAGGATTGAAATAGACTAGATGATCTCTTCGATGGACTTTAGAAATACTAGAACAATCAGAACAATTGAATGGTCAAAGAAGTACTTTTCACGACTATGCTCGATAGCAATGGTGGCGTACTTTATTGTTGCTCCGTACCGTTCCTCCCATTATTCCTATCTTTTGCTCGCAGTGGCCTTATGGGGATTGCCGGAAGATCGTTTGCTCATTCCTTGGAGAAGCTTCTTATGGTTCGGGATACCCTTAGTTCTTTTTCCTATCATAATGTGGCGCTATTTCCCGCCAATCTGGAATAACGTTGTCTATTGGCAACTGGGTACTCAAACGCACCTTCTAGATCTGAATAATTTTTTTAAGGCAATACCTGGTAATGACGGCTGGATGTTTAGGGTTATACAGACCCCTTGGTTAACAGACTATTTCCGTTGGATTTATGCGAATGGCTTTACTCTTCCTGTGCTGATACCCGTTTACCGTTCCTTTCTTGCCAAAGATTCTTTGAAAATGATACGTTACAGCTTATCAGCACATGTCTTACAATTTGTTTTGATTTTCCCTTTTTATTTAACGATTCACGTTAATGAAGTCTGGTATGTTCTAGGTCACCCCGACGGAATGGCCCGTCAACTTTCGGCAGCTGATGCGGCTGTCGTCGTTGTTAATTGTTTCCCTTCTATGCACACTTCAATTGCTTTTGCTATGCTTTTGCTTGCATGGAGAGAAAAGGATAAATTATTTCGCTGGATTTGGACATTCTTCTGTGTCTCCGTCATCTATTCCACTCTTTATCTTGAAATCCATTGGGTCACCGATGTGATCGCCGGAATCTTCTTAGCCATAGCAGCTGTCAAACTTGGGGACTGGATTATAAGTTCAATCTCTTCAAAGAGGAAACTTTTTTTGAAGGTTAATAATAATTCCCACGATCAAAATACCCCATTTGGTCTGCTTTTCAGACAAATGAAAGAGGTTGATTAGAACACCAGGAACTGGCTCTCTTTTACCTATTGTAGATCCGCACTAAAGCATCTTTTCTAGGCTCTAAGTCATCCAAATCCACCAACCATTTCCCATCAATTTTCTGGCAGACTAAATCTCCTCTTATATCGACGGAAACAGGCCTTTCCCCATTTGAAGTCCCTTTTCCTTTGATTTTATATGTGACATAGGCCGTTACTTGTAATTCTATTTCTATTGAATTGATTTGTACACTTTCAACCTTATGTGTCTCTTTGTCCCTTTTAATTCGTGTAAGGATTGGGGGTGTTTCTTTTTCCACTAGTTTCCTATAACCTGGGGTACAATACTGCAAACCACGAAGGTTGCTTAGTGTTCTATAGTCATATGTTTGCAGAGCGGTAACATAATTAATGACAAGCTCTCGGATAGCAACCTCATCCACTTTGTTTGTGTCCTGAAGTTGGCTCTCTTGTTGCCGAAATTGATCTGGGACTATTGTTGCAGAATGATAACTTAACATAACTGCCCCAAATGCAAGCATAACTATTAAAGACCCTATAAGCTTCAAGTTTTCATCACATCCATTTCTCCCCAAACCGTAAAAAGGGTTTCCAAGTATAGGTATAGCGGGTAAACTCTATGTAATGTAATTTGAGGAACTATATTTGTATCTGCCCTTGAATTACACTTCTTCTAATATATTAATTCCCTACTACAAAATACTCTCTTTATGAAACCATTTTGCAGCCCTTCCATTACGTGGACCTTCGAAATTTAAGCAAAATAAACTATCGCTTAAAAATTAGATCAAAACCAAAAGACAGGAGTCCAACTCCTGTCTTCTATTATTTTAGATCTTTAATGGACTCTCACTTTTTGCCCGAGATAAATCCGATTCGGGTTATAGACATGTGGATTCAAAAGGATCAAATGATGAATCGGCTTTCCAAGCCTTTTGGTAATTTTGTGCAAGGTATCGCCACGACGAATTATATGGTGCATAATTTGAGGTTCCCCCCTTCCATCATACACCATATAATGGAAGGGCAATTTCTTAATGTGCAAGTCCTTCTTTCAGAAATCACGGCGGATCTTACGATACCAACTCTTAGTAGTCGTAAATGATGTATGAAAAACCGCTAATTGTCACATGCTTTCTGAGAACGAGAAGTTTTTGCGACGAAGGGAGAATTGCTCATGAGCGAACTCATCAATAATCATAGTCAGCGAAGAGAAACCTTAAAGCAAATTATTCGAGATATTCACCAGAATAAAAACCCTCAAGAACTTAAAGAACGATTCCGTGAACTTCTGTCCGATGTCGGCGCCACAGAAATTGCGGCCCTTGAACAAGAACTAATTCAGGAAGGGTTACCGGCAACCGAAATCAAAAGCCTCTGTGATGTCCATGTTTCAGTGTTTCAAGATAGTTTAGACCAACAACCAAAATCACAAGAACAGGGAGGGCATCCAGTTCATACGTTTCGCAAAGAAAACCAGGCAATCGGACGTGTCGTTCAAGCAATACGACCCATTCTTGAACAGATTCTAAGTATGAATCCGGATGCCAATTTAGAACATAAGCTCAAAGACTGGCAACCTCTGCACCAACAATTGCTTGAGATCGAGAAGCACTATAGCCGCAAGGAAAATATTCTCTTTGCTTATTTAGAAAAGCATGGAGTAAGTGGCCCTCCAAAAGTCATGTGGGCAATCCAAGATGACATACGGGCCCAGCTCAAACAAATTTCCCAGGCACTCTCTAATCCATCGAAAGGGAAAAAAGACTTAACGGCACTCATCCAGACTACTGCACTACCCGCCCTTCAGTCGATTGAAGATCTTATTTATAAAGAAGAGAACATCATGTTTCCCATGAGCACGGAAACCCTCACAGAGGGAGAATGGGCTGCTGTAGCCGAACAGAGCAATGAAATCGGCTATACCTTAGTTAAGCCGGACTTTGGTTGGATTCCTACCGCACCTCCTGAACCACCCGTCGATCCCGGTGCCTTCCCCGTAAATCAGGAACACGGCAAAAGCGTATTTCAGGGACTTCTTCCTTTTCATACTGGCGCCCTGACTCTTGAGCAGATTAGTCTTATCTTTAACCATCTTCCAGTTGATATCACGTTTGTGGATGAAAAGGATATTGTCCGTTATTTCTCCTTTGGCAAAGAGCGTATTTTTCAACGAAGCAAGGCGATTATCGGACGCAATGTTCAAAATTGCCACCCACCTGATAGTGTTCATATTGTCACGAAAATTGTTGGCGATTTCAAAAGCGGTCTACGGGATTTTGCCGAATTCTGGATTCACATGAATGGTCAGTTTGTCTATATTCAATATTTTGCTCTGCGTGATCCAGACGGGACTTATCGCGGGACGATTGAAGTGACTCAAGATATTCAGCGAATACAAACCCTCCAAGGAGAAAAACGCATTTATTCTGAAGAATAGGCCCCTTATTTAAGAGCATAATTGTAAAAACGATAAATAATGAGACACAATCCTTTAATAATTAGGATTGTGTCTCGTTATTATGATAGTCTCCATGTGAGAAGTTAAAACGACGCATCTTATGCCGAATATAATCGGAATAAATTTCGTGATTCGCAGGATTCGTTGCCTCATAAGTAGAATTATAATTTAAAAACTGGGGGAACGTCAAACGCCCCAGTAATTATTTTATGATTGAGAGGAACGAAGGTATGTGGGGACTAGGAAAAAGGGACTTTATGTTATTCTTATTGGCCAGCGCCGCTGTAGGGATTAGCCAAAGCGTCGATACTTCTTTTTTTAATAACTTCCTCAATGATAGCTATCACCTAACCATAACCCAAAGAACTTTTTTGGAAATCCCTCGGGAATTCCCAGGATTTGCAGTTGTCTTTGTAACGGGTCTTTTGTTTGCCTTCGGAGATATACGGACAGCCGCTGTGGCCAACCTTCTTGCCGGACTAGGGTCTCTCGGCCTGGCATTCTGGTCGCCAGAATACCTGCCGATGATCGGCTGGCTAACAGTTTACAGCATGGGCCAGCATTTGTTCATGCCCATGTCGAATAGTATCGGGATGAATTTGGCTGCTGATGGTCATATGGGTAGACGCTTGGGCCAGATTAACTCTGTAAACACGGCAGTCTTTCTGATAACTAGTTTGGCCACCGCATTCCTATTTCGGTTTATTAAAATCGACTATCATTTAGCCTTTTCCTTTTCTGGGGCAGCCTTCTTCTTGTCGGCTGTATTTATTCTAATGATGACCCCTCACTCTGGAAAGAGAATCGGAAAACGCTTTGTTCTACGCCGAGAATATAAAGTTTTTTACGGACTGAATATCCTTTATGGTGCTAGAAAACAGATTTTCATCACCTTTGGCCCATGGGTACTCATTAAAGTATTCAATCAAGGGGTGGCTACTTTTGCCATTTTAAGCTTCTTTATCGCTGGCCTCGGAATTGTGTTCAAGCCTTTCATTGGTCATTTGATTGATAGTGTAGGAGAGCGATTCGTCTTGGCGGGAGAAGCAGTGTCTTTGATCTTTGTTTGCATGGGTTATGCCTTCACAAAGGGGATATTCGATAATCTGGGTCTAGGACGCATGACTTTATACGTTATATGCGCTCTATTTGTTCTCGATCAAATGCTTGCAGCAGTTAGCATGGCCAGAGCAACCTATTTGAAAAAAATAGCGCTTAGCGCAGAAGATGTTTCTCCAACTCTATCCATGGGAATAACCTTGGATCACATGGTTTCAATGTTTGTGCCATGGCTAGGCGGGTTTATCTGGACTGTTCTGGGCTATGAGTATGTATTTATCGCTGGGGCTGCGATCGCCACACTCAATTTACTCTTAACAACTAGAATGAAAAGAAGATCCCAAGTAGCTCTGTAACTAATGGTAATAAATCTATAAAACAACTCGAACCAGCTTCAAAAAAGCGGAAGGACCTCCAGATAAATCAATCCGCGAGGGTCACGATACGTATAAAGATCGGAATTAAATGATATGCTGGTAGCGTCTTTTAATCTCCTCTTCTAAAAGTGAATAATCCTCAAACTTATATGAACTTCTTGAACAAAAACGGGTTGTAACAAACTGGAAAACAAGTTTAGTTACAGCCCCTTTTAGTTTACTTCCTACTATATTAACGTTTTCCACTCACTCGCCAGACATTTAACCTCTGTGCTTCGCGAATTAGTTCCTCTCGGAAATCCGGATGAGCAATGCTGATCAATTTCTCAGCCCGTTGCCAAGTCGTTTGTCCTTTGAGATTGACCTTTCCATACTCTGTCACAACGTATTGAACGGTAGAGCGTGTGTCCGTAACCACCGCGCCCAGTGTTAATAATGGATTAATGCGGGAATACTTCTTTCCTTTCGAATCGGTATATGTGGAAGCCATACAAATATAACTTCTTCCCCCATTAGAGTTATAAGCTGCATCTACAAAATCCAATTGACCGCCCGCTCCACTGATCATGCGATGACCAATGGTTTCTGAACATACTTGCCCTGTGAGATCAATTTCTAGGGCATTGTTAATCGAGACAACATTGTCATTAAAACTGGCAATCACTCGATCATTGGTGTAATCGACTGGATAGCCTGCCACTTGTGGATTATTATCGATAAAATCATAGAGTTTTTGAGTTCCCCCGGCGAAGGTATAGACAATCCGACCCGGATCAATTTGCTTTTTCTTTCCTGATATTTGGCCATTTTCAACCATGTCCACAAAACTGTCAACCAACATCTCCGTATGAATTCCTAAGTCCTTTAAGTTGGACTGTGCGATCTGTTGCCCTAAGGCATTCGGCATCGTGCCGATCCCCAGTTGCAGACAGTCTCCATCTCTTAAATCTTCTAGAACATACTTTGCGATATGTTGATCTATTTCGTCAGAACTCTCAGACGGGATCTGAGGCATTCCCGTATGACCACCTTCAACAATATAATCTATTTCAGAAACATGAAGATAGTGTCCGTAGCCTCCGTGGGCAATAGGCATATCTTCATTGATCTCCACGATTATTATTTTAGCCTTATCCGCAGAGGCTCGGTAATGGGAAATCGTGGGCCCCAGGTTGAAATTCCCGTGTTTATCCATAGGGCTGACTTGGACCATTAGAATATCAATGCGCACATTATCCCGAATATAACGCGGAACCTCAGAGTACTTCAGGGGAACGTAAAAGGCCCTTCCCATATCATAATACTTGCGGTCAATCACACTAAAATGAGTACAATTCCAAGTGAAATGCTCCCCTTTGGGATCTGCCATTATTACAGCATGAGGACGCGTCGAAACTCCAGCAAGAAGTTGAACATCATGGAGTTCAGGGGCACGCGCTGCTAAGGCCCGGTCTAGGGCTGGCACAGTATTGACACCATATGAATACCCGATCCAATCTCCACTCTTAACAACACTCGCTGCTTTTTCAGGGGAAACAAGCTTACTTTGGTATTCTTTTACCCATTCGGCCATCTTCCTCTTCCTCCTCTTAATCGAAGTTCGAAGTTCGGGCAAACACCGGAACTTCTTACCTCACTCTTCGCATATCTCTCCTTATCTAACTTTCAACTTGACTCTAGTGAACGAAACTCGTGCGAACGTGCAAAGCCCCCTTACTTTCACCGTCCCCTCGTTCCCCTACCAGAAACTAAGGGGGTTTGCTAGGTGAACACGTCAGTAGAGTTCAAGATACAGCGAGTACCGAATGCTAAAGGATTATCACGCCGCGGTTTACTTCTTGCGCTACAACAGAGGTTGGCGTGATAAGCTTAGCATCGAACGAGCCAGTGAATGGAACTCGTGTGATCGTGCAAAGACCCCTTACTTCTAAAGCAATTCATACACCCCTGCTGCTCCCATGCCGCCACCGATACACATAGTAACTATGCCGTATTTTAGCTTCCGTTTTTTCATTTCATGTAACAATGTTGCTGTTAGCTTCGCTCCTGTACAGCCAAGTGGGTGTCCGAAAGCAATGGCCCCGCCGTTTACATTCACTTTTGTCGGGTCTATGTTCAGCGTTTTAATGATCGCCAGCGATTGGGATGCAAATGCTTCATTCAACTCAAATAAGTCAATTTGGTCAAGGGTTAATCCAACTTGCTTTAAGACTTTGGGGATAGCCTTAATTGGGCCAATGCCCATCAGTTCGGGTTCTACACCGGCCACGGCAAATCCTCGCCAAACCGCAACCGGTTTAAGATGCAGGGCTTTGACTTTTTGCTCGGACATAAGCAGCGTGATAGCTGCACCATCACTCGTCTGGGACGAGTTCCCTGCCGTAACGGAACCTCCATTCAAGAAGGCCGGCTTGAGTTTTGCCAGTGATTCCACTGTGGTCTCTGGACGAATTCCTTCGTCTTTATCGAACCATTTTTCACCAGGTTTTCCCCAAGCAAATAGTGGGATCGGAACAATTTCTTCCTCAAAACGTCCGCTGCTCTGGGCTGCATAAGCTTTTTGGTGGCTTGTGACGGCAAAGGCATCTTGCTGTTCACGGGTTACTTCATATTTCTTAGCGACATTTTCAGCGGTGATGCCCATTGAGAGATAAACTTCCGGTGCATTTGCGATCAGGTAGGGATTGGGTGCTGGTTTCGCCCCACCCATAGGGACCAAAGACATGCTCTCTGCTCCACCTGCCAGCATGACATCCGCTTCGCCTAAACGAATGCGGTCTGCTGCCATGGAAATGGCCTGAAGTCCCGAGGAACAAAATCGATTGATAGTCACGCCAGGGACGTCGATTGGGAGACCGGCGCGCAGTGCCATGACTTTGGCCAGATTCATCCCTTGTTCTGCTTCCGGAAAGGAACAACCTAGGACAAAGTCTTCAATTTCTTCTGGCTTAAGAGATGGTATCTTTTTGAGAATATCTTGGATAACGTAAGCACCTAAATCGTCGGGACGAACCTGTGCCAAGTCTCCTTTGCCCGATTTACCAATAGCTGTCCGCTTGGCTTCAATAATGTAGGCTTCTTGCATGCTTTTCCCCCCTTAATTTCGTAATGGTTTGCCTTTGGAGAGCATATGCCGGATGCGATCTTGGGTTTTTCCTTCCCCAAGTAAACTTAAAAATACTTCTCGTTCAAGATCTAAGAAATATTGTTCATCGACGAGTGTTCCTGCCGGTCGATTTCCACCAGTTATGACATAAGCCAGTTTATTACCAAGGTACTGATCATACTCCGAGATATAATTTCCTTGGCGCATTCCATACATTGCAAGCTCCAAAGTAGCACGCACACCAGCACCCGCCATTTTTACCTTCGTTGACAAATTAGGCCTGAAGTTACGGGCTAAGTCAATGACTCGCGCTTTTGCATCCATGATGATATGCTCGGGATTCATGCTATAGCGGTCATGGTCACGTAAGAAGCCCAGTTGTCGCGCTTTTTCCGCGTTTGGGGAGACTTGAGCCATAGCAATCACTTCAAAACGTTTGGCAAACAAATAATCTGGTGCAACTTGCACTCCCGGTAAAATTCCTTCTGTTGCCCGAACAGCCATTTCCTTGGTTCCACCACCGGCAGGAATTAACCCGACTCCGAGTTCGACGAGGCCCATGTAAGTTTCTGAAGAGGCTTGAATGACATGAGAATGCAGACAAATTTCCGCTCCTCCCCCGAGGGTCATTCCAAAAGGTGCCGCTACGACAGGTTTTTTAGCGTATTTCAAGGCATTCGTCGCATTCTGCAATTCACGAACACCAATATCCAGATCTTTCCAGTTTCCTTTTTCGGCTTCTTGAAGTATAAGAAAGAGGTTGGCCCCCACGCAGAAGTTTTTTCCTTGATTGCCAATTACCATACCAAGATAATTTTTCTCCACTTCTTCCAACGACTTATTAATCATGTTGACAACATCTTCGTTGATAGAATTGTTGGGAGAACGAAATTCTAAACAGGCTACCCCATCTCCTAAGTCCATTAGACTTGCTCCGGCATTGCCCAAAATTTCCTTACCTGCTTTATGGGCTTGTTTAAGCGAGAAAGAGTATGGACTTATGGCTTTTCGATGATAGTTTCCATTTTCATAATAAGCCATATGTCCCGCCTCAGTTTTCTGATAGAAGCTCTCATATCCTTTACCGAGCAATTCTTCCACTAACGGGGGTATAGTGCCCCCTTCCGCGACGATACGATCCGCAGTTGCTTTGACTCCAAGTGCATCCCAAATCTCAAACGGACCCATTTCCCAATTGTAACCCCAGCGCATAGCTTCGTCGATTCCTGTAATATTATCCGCTATATCCTTAACAATAGTAGCGGCATATAGGAGAGACGGTTTTAAAACATTCCAGGCAAACTCTGTGCCAACGTCATCTCCGCTAACTAAGGTACGAAGTTTTTCGGGAAGACTTCTTGCTGCTTTTGCTTTTTCCAAAGAAGCAAAGTTCCTACTTTTTTGTTGGCCATAGGTCATCGTTTGGACATCTAAAACTTCAATAACTTTACCTTTTGGGCCTTTGGATTTTTTGTAAAATCCTTGCTTTGTTTTATCTCCCAACCACCTGTTTTTCAGCATAGTAAATATAAACTCTGGTAAAACAAAGTTTTCCTTTTCCGCAGGCACTCCTTCAGCTACGTTATTGTTTGAATGGATAAAGGTGTCTAATCCGACTAGATCTATCGTACGAAACGATGCGCTCTTTGGGCGCCCCATGACAGGTCCCGTCAAAGCATCTACTTCGTCAACTGTTAACCCGGTACGGAGCATTTCCCTGAGCACCACCGGAGAGCCGATGGCACCAATACGGTTAGCAATAAAATTGGGCGTATCTTTAGCCATGACAACCCCTTTGCCCAAGACCCGCTCTCCAAATTCGCAGAGGAATTTAATAACTTCCGGGTCGGTATTGGGTCCCGGGATAATTTCTAAGAGTTTCATGTAACGCGGAGGATTAAAGAAGTGCGT
Source organism: Desulfosporosinus sp. Sb-LF (assembly GCF_004766055.1). Lineage (NCBI taxonomy): Bacteria > Bacillati > Bacillota > Clostridia > Eubacteriales > Desulfitobacteriaceae > Desulfosporosinus > Desulfosporosinus sp. Sb-LF. Next base: position 144,732 of record NZ_SPQR01000003.1, read on the forward strand.
CCCCAGAAAAAACTGGGTAAAACTCTCTGGAAGCCCCTCCACCATGGATTTTAAAGAGATCCCCGAGGTGTTGGAAGTGACAATCGTACCTGGCCTTACATGATTTGCAATTTTCCTGAAGAGGTCCACCTTGATGTCGTGGCGTTCCACCACAACTTCGATCACCCAATCAACTTCGTTCAACCGTGCTAAATCATCGCTTAAATTTCCGACCTCAATCCGTTCCGCAAACTCCGGAACTAACAATGGGGCCGGATTCATTTTTTCCAAATTCCCCTTATTGATTTCCGCAATACTATTCCGCACTTTACGATCCTCTAGTGTCAATCCGGCTGCTTCTTCCTTAGCCGACAGTTTGGTAGGGGCAATATCTAATAACAGGCTCCGGATTCCGGCATTCGCCAGATGCGCAGCGATGGTACTCCCCATTACACCTGACCCTATTACTGCTACTTTATAAATCTGCATTTCCATCCTCCTCTCATTTCTGTTGGGCAATACGTTGAACTCATTCGTTCGCTTGTGGCCTCATCTAAGGATCGAAAGATCATTTGACTAGCTACCTTTATATCTTGTGTGGAACATCTACACATTCTCCACCTTGCCAGATCACCTCCTCAATCAGACTAGCGCTATTCAATCAATCGTCCAATCGGCGAGCTGGAAACCCTCACTGTCCTTATACCGGTCAAACAAGTAATGACGAAAGCGCACATACTCGTTATAATCGCATTCGATCCCCTCATTGCCCAATACCTCAACGAATTTCTCCAGATCAGGTGGGCATCCCCAGAGTGGAATAGCCTTTTTAACATTAGGATTGTTTTTATTCAAGTGGCATGCACACTTACCAAAGAGCACTGAATTATCAAAGCCGGTGGTTGCCATTTGTTGTTTGCCGCTGACAACCTCAACATTCGGGAAGGGCTTCCCTTTAAAAGCCGAAGAGAGAAGGATCAACATGGGATTATATTGAACTGAGCAGCCAGTACACAGGCTACTGTCATACTTTCGAATGGCAAGCCCGCTGATGCCTCTCTTTTTAAACCCAGCTGGACCGGTATCTTCTTCAGCCCATTCCCAATCATAGGTTACAAATTCCTGGTGATCCGCAATCCCCTCCCCCTTAACGTCGTAATCTGTCAATTCCAAACTGTACCCATGGTCTTTGGCATAATTAGAAAGATGAGCGACCTCTTTCGCCGGATAACCGAGAATTGCTGCCCCCACAAGGTCACAGGCAAACGGATCACGGGAAGCTATCAATAGATTCTTTCTAATCGCTTTTCCAGTAGGGCCAGGGCCTTTTTCTAAAGTGTAAAGACCATCGATGATGGTCAAAGCCACTGGCAACTTTTCAATAATGCGGGGGAACATACGACTAAGCTCCTCATCGCCCACGCCATGGCAAGCCTGTTTAGATTTTTTATTGAGGCATCCCTTAAGATTTTTTATACCTAAGGACACTTTGGCCTGATTATGAGTTTTTAACACAGGAACGTTAATGATTTTGTCCGCTTCCAGAGCTTGCTTGGCAATATCCAGTTTGAACCCATCACCATAATCTGTTGGTACAAACTCCCCTTGGTTAAAGTCCACTAATTTGACCCCGTAGCGCTCCTGAAGTTTTCTATATCCCAAAGCTTCGTAAACAGTATCCGCTTGAGGGTTTAATGTGGGAAGAGCGCCTTCACCAATCGTTAAATTACTAAATCCATGTTCAGCTAACACTCGTACTAAAGCACCAATCACGATACTGGTGGTAACTACACCATAAGGAGGGAATGGCAAGTCAAAATCCCAGCTGACAATGTTCGGTTTAATCAAAATTCTGTCATTGGCATTCAATCCTGCTAGCCCATTACTCAATTTCAAACTCTCCTGAAGAGACTCGTAAACCTCTATGACTTTAACGATAGATACGGGTGCTTTTGACATTGGAACTCCCCTCTATTCTCTGAAACACTTTGCCCGCGCCAGCGACTAGGTGGCGATCTTTTGGTACAAGAACAGTAGCAAAGTCTTTATTTATTTTAAATATTCTGAATTGTATTGACAGTATACTCCCTTCCAATATCTCTGATCTACCTTGGAATTTAGCTCGTGTTAGCCGATAAGACTTCGTTTGACTTCTACCAAATAAATATTCCTGCTAGTGCTTCACTCGTAAGAGTAAAAACCTTTTTTCGTTTTCCTGCCCCATTCTCCCTTGGTGAATTTCTCCACGATCAACGGTGAGGGCTTGTCTTTAGGGTCTCGGGTTTCCTGGTAGCGTTCCATTCCGATATAGTAAGCTAGATCGATACCTGTGAAGTCCATTAAACGGAACGGTCCCATCGGATGACCTAAGGCATCGGTTACCGCCATATCAATCTCTTCAGGCGTAGCAATCCCCATATCGGCAAGAAATTCTGCTTCATGGTGGAGCGCGGCAAGTATCCGATTAACTAAAAAACCATAGATTTCTTTTTTTAGCCAAGCACCATTTTTACCCATCTTTTTACACAAATCCATAGTTATTTGTGCAGTTTCCGTAGAAGTATGCGGTCCCTGCACAACCTCAACCAGTTTCATCACTAAAGCAGGGTTGAAAAAATGCATATTACATACTTTATCTGGCCGCTTCGTGACATCTGCAATCTTTGAACTGACAATAAAGGAACTGTTGGTAGCCAAAATTGTACGAGTAGGGGTAATCCTATCCAAATCCGCAAAGAGCTTCCGTTTAATGTTGATTTTTTCGACAGCAGCCTCAATCACAAAATCTGAGTCTCCTGCCGCTTCCTCCAGACTTTGGGTAAATGAAATATTCTTCAAGCCCAAATCGGCTTGTTCCTGGGTCAGCTTCCCTTTAGCAACCCGCTCTGGTAAATAAGAACGTGCGAAAGCTTCCGCTTTACTCAGCATCTCTTGACTGATGTCAGTACAACTGACCTGATAACCAGCTATGGCAGCACTCAAAGCAATCTGATGACCCATATTGCCAGCCCCAATTACACAAACCTTTTTTACATCCTCAATGTTCAAGTTTAGCACCTCCTAATATTCACTAATTCCCATTCAGGCATAGGCTTTGTACTTATGATTTGGTTTGACAAAGATCTTTCCCTGTTTCATTAGGCGTTGTAAGTGTTTTCCAAGCATGATCTCTTCGAAGAAACGGTAGAGTCCTTGGGGTTCTGGGTAACGTGGATATATTATTTTCATATCCACCAGTTCTGCGATTGTCTTCGGTGCATGTAAGTGCTGCAAAATCTGTCCATCGCGGAGATCAAGTTTATCAGCATACTCTCTCAACCTCTCAGGGATGTTGTCAGAGACAATGCCGGTATGGCTCGTCACAAGAACCTTGGGATTTAACTCGATAAGACGCTTGATAGAGCCTGTTAACGCTTCAAGATCAGAACGCACATTGCCATACCAAGGGCCAAAAGGGGATAGATCAATATCCCCTGAAAACAAAATACTGGCCTTTGGTTCATAAAGGGAAATGTGTCCTGGGGTATGACCAGGGGTATGTATCACTTGCAGTGCAACATCCCCAAAATCTAGGAGTTCCCCGTCTGCCAATTCTCTGTCCACCATTTGGCCTGGCGGGCCTCCCGGAAAATCTGGAAATTCACGGAATCCAGAAAATCCAGTGAATGCCTTAAACTGCTCCGGTGAACGTAGAGCGGGAGCATCTGAGACGTGTGCCCAAATCTTGGCGTTAGGGAAGAATTGGTTACCATAAGCATGGTCCATATGAAAATGGGTATTTATGATCACATCGACTTCGCCAGAAGCCCTTACCGCTTCCCTACGGCTGGGTCCAAACCCCGTATCGACCAGAACCTTGCATCCAGTATCGAGCATCAGTCCGTGGCTAAAAGGAAACCGCCCACCTTGTTCTCCAGACACAAAGAAAAAATTCGGTCGTAATTCAGTCAACATCTCGTCATTCATTTGCTCTGCTCCTAATTCTTTTCAGTGCCGTAGAAACTTTGCGACACAGGCATTTAAATACCGTTTTCCTTTTAGGATTTGTTAGAATGCCGCTTCTGGAATGTCAATAGCTGAGGTATCCGCCTCTTTAATAATCCTCACAGTCGCCATCACATCAGGCACAATATTAAGTATATAAAATTTGGCACTCTGTACCTTTCCAGAATAGAAATCTTTGTCATGATTGCCCTGGTCCAGCTTATCTTGAGCAACTAAAGCCTGTTGCATCAACAAGTAGCCACCATAAAGTTCAGCTGTAATCCGCAAAATTCTCGTGCTATACAAAGGAACCAGTCTAATATTATCTTTAAAGTAACCTAAGACTGCACCCAAGAGCTCTTGGTATGCCAATAATGCTTTACCCAACACCCCAAATTCACGAGCGAAAATAGAATGATTTTGGTTAGCCTGTACGAATGTAGCCATTTCCATCATCCATTCCTTGAAGACACTTCCCTTGTCTAGACTCCACTTGCGTCCCACTAAATCCATAGACTGAATGAAATTTGTGCCTTCCCAGATGGAGTAAATTTTGACATCCCTAGCTTGACGCGCTACTGGGTATTCCTCTGTAAACCCGTAGCCTGCATAGACTTGAATGGCTTCGGTAATCATCAACCAACCTTGGTCAGAGCAATAAGCCTTGATCAAAGGGGTGATAACTTCGATCGACCGCTTGGCTGCGCTAACATCGGCAGGATCATCCCCGAATTCGATTAAGTCCAAATAGTAGTACCCCTTAAAAATCATAGCTCGCATTGCTTCCAGCGTAGCTTTCTGCGTGATCAGCATACGACGGACATCCTCATGTTGAATGATAGGTACTCTACTCCCTTTAGGATTGTGAATAGGTCGACCCTGAATGCGCTCTTTGGCATAATTAACCGCATTGTTATACGCTACTGTTGCAACAGCTAGAGCACTGTGCCCTGTATCCAACCGCGACCCATTGATCATCTTAAACATTTGGGCCATGCCCTGTCCAAAGCCTTTTTCATCTGGAGGGCTACCTAACAGAATACCACGACACTGATTCTCTTCTCCGAAACTGAGCACAGCAGTCGATGAACCCTTGAGGCCCATTTTGTGTTCTATTCCAACAGTTGATACATCGTTGGCCTCTCCCAAATTTCCGTCTTCTTTAACCCACACCTTTGGCACGATGAATAACGACAAGCCCTTGGTTCCAGGAGCTGCTCCGTCAGCTCGAGCTAATACTAGGTGGATGATGTTTTCTGTGAGATCGTGATCCCCTCCTGTAATAAAGCATTTCGTCCCTTTAATCTTGTAAATCAATGGGTTATCGGTGGGATAAGCCTTAGTCGTCATATCTCCTACATCGGAGCCACCACCAGGTTCTGTTAAGCACATAGTTCCTTCCCAAATGCCCTCGAACATTTTCGGGGTGTAGAGAGCAATCTGTTCAGGGGAACCGAAGGCCTTAATCACGGACGCAATGCCGCCGCACAGTCCAACGTATGGAGACATTGCCGGGTTGGCGCCAATGATAAACTCACGCACTGCCTCATTGAGTATCTCAGGAAGAGCGCCCTCTCCCTCTACGTCACTGTTGCTAGAACCCCACCCGTTTTCTTGTATAAATTTGAAGGCCCTGTGGAAGGATGGGGGAACTGTAACTTTCCCATCCTTAAAAATCGCTCCGATCGTGTCACCATCATCATTGGTGGGAGCGACCACGTCTCTACACACTTTTAAGGATTGATCAAGAATTCCATCGACATCTTCGATACTGAGATAATCCTGAAAACGCTTTAAGCCAAGAATTTTCTTTCCATCCAGCCATTCTTTGATGATAAATTTATGATCTCGGTTGGTGTAAATAAAGTTACTAGCCATTATTACTCACTCCTAAAAGCTTATTTCTTTTTCGATCTAGGTTTCATTCCTGCGATAGCCCTTACAATGTCCTTCTTCGACTCCATATCGTACTGAGAGGTGATGGCGATCTGTTCCATAATTGGGGAACCGCCGCCATGATACGCTCCATAAAGCGTTGCTCCAGCGGAGCTAGAGAGGCCGAAATCAATAAAATTCATCCAAAACTTAATTTGTTCCTCGATCGGAATCTTCGGGTTTCGGTTCAGGTACTTCTCTAGTAGATTTTTGATATCGGGGTTGGTTAAGTCATTTTCATAAGGGAAGGTGGCTGGCATCCCTCCTGCAATATCGCACAGGATCTCTTGCTCATGGAACACGGCCTCACCCGTCAAGCATCTCCCGACATTAGCATAGATAGAGTTCGGGATATAGCTACCTGGGCCATACGGCACAACACCCATCCCTGGCACAAAGACTTCGGGTTTAGCGAGATCTGATGCTGTATAACCAGCTGCATATCCGAGTTCACCGGTCATAATTAACTTAGACAGCAATTCACGCACATGCGGCGTCTTTTCAATCCCATTGATTTCAGCTGCCAATGCACCCATACCGATAACATAGTCAAGCATGGCAGGTTTGCAACCAGAGTAGGAATGACGATGAAACAGGGCAAACAGCAAGGCCGCCATGCCACCGTGCTGTGTTTCCCCACACAGAAACACGCGTTCCCAGGGAATGAAACAGTCATCAAAAATGACATAAGAGTCTGTGTAGCCGTATTCTATACCCCTGTCATAGGTGTCGCGCTTACGATAATTGTGAAAATGGACGATTTGCTTTACCCCTTCATAGTCTGAAGGAACTGCGAAGGCCAATGCATAGGCTTCTTCGCCTTTTTGAAGTGCTCTGTTCGGCACTACCAGAATCTCGTCGGAGATCGAGGCTTCAGAAATATGAACCTTGCAGCCGCGGACAACGATGCCGTCACTCCGTTCTTCTACCACGTGCACATACATATCAGGGTCACCCTGCTCTGCTGGACGCTTCAAACGCTCGCCCTTGGCGTCAGTCTGCGCGCAACTTGCAACGAGGTCTTCTCGTTGGAATCGTTCTAGCCACTTAAGCCAGTTGTCATGGTATTTTGTTTTAGCCTTTGGGGACTTCTGGGCTTCATAAGACACTGCGTGGATCGCATTGGCAGCGTCGACTCCCATACACCGCTGGATACACTGTCCGACCTTGTTGACCATGAAGCGGGTCATATCTTGCTTCTTGTGCAAGTCTTCGACATTCTGGTGAATATGGTTGAAACGGTTGATGGTTTCCCCAGTAATGTGAGAGGTTGCTGTGCAAAGGTCTTTACTAGCAGGATCCCAGGCAGCGTCAAAGGTCAGGCCCATGACATTAATTGCACCTGCTTGAAGTTCATCTAGTCGATCGATCATTTGGCCATTAAAGTAAAGGTTACGATTCATCTTACCTAATCTCTCAATATATTGAGCCCTTGTTCTCATAGTCAATCTCCTTTTTTAAAAATTATAGTTAAAATATTCAGAAAACCATACCTACTTCTATATCGCAAATATTGTGCCAACTAATCAAATGATAAGAAACCCTACAGACTGGGAAGCCAGCCCACAAGGGACAAATTTATATGTATGGATTTAGACACAAGGCTACGTCCCCAAGACTTCATCAAAGTGCGTAAAGCGCACAATCGAAGTTTAAGAGTCAGTATTATTTTATCCCCATGTAACATGAAGATGATGAAACTAAAGAAGATGGCCCCTGCTGAATGCAAAACCATCTTCTAACTTCTCAATCCTATTTTAGTGTATATTTGTCCATTTTGTGGCACGTTCTATCCTATACCATACCGAAGTAATTTATCATAAAACACCCTTCTGGAAATCCCTAATGCTTTCATTGTCTTAGTTCGGTTATTATTATTTGCAACTAATGCTGACAAAATCAATTCCTTTTCCACCCTAGCAACAGTCTCCTTCACTGCGTAAGGTCTATCCTTAACACTTGAGTATTCGTCATTGTTAGGAATTACGCGAGCAGGTAAGTGTTGAATTTCAATGGTCTTGTTGCTACACACGATGCTTGCATGTTCTAGGACATTTTGTAATTCCCGAATGTTACCGGGCCAATCATACTCCAGGAAAAACCTTACGACTTGGGATGAGAGTTCCAGCTCATGACCCACTTCTCGAGCGAACTGATTTAGGAATGTTTTAGCCAGTGTCAGTAGATCATCTTTGCGCTCGCGCAACGGGGTTAGATTGAGAGGAACGATATTGAGCCGATAGTACAAGTCACGTCGAAACGTCCCTTTTTCGATCATGCTTTCTAGATCTCGGTTCGTGGCCGCGATAACCCGAATATCAACTTTGACAGTCTTGGTACCGCCTACCCGTTCAAATTCCTTTTCTTGCAACACTCGCAATAATTTAGCTTGCATAGTAAGACTCATATCCCCGATTTCATCTAAGAAAATAGTTCCGCTATGGGCAAGCTCAAACTTACCAAGTTTCCCCCCTTTTTTAGCCCCTGTAAACGCGCCGTCTTCATACCCGAACAGCTCACTCTCGATCAAATCCTCAGGTATGGCAGCACAATTCACTTTAATTAAGGGCTTATCCGTACGTCGGCTAGAATTATGAACGGCCCTGGCTAATACTTCTTTGCCAACACCACTTTCACCTAGGATCAACACCGTACTATTTGTTCGTGCAACCTTAGCCGCTAACAGTAAAGTTTCCTTAAGACGACTGTTTTGGCCCACATATTCTTTAAAGGACAGGGGAAGTTGTTCCGATTGCTCTAACTGTTCTTTTAAATAATCAGCGACGCCCTTTGTTTGCTGCAACTCACGGTTTAATTCGACTACTTCTGTTATGTTTTTGAACGTAGAAACACACCCAATGATTCTTTCACCATGGTATAAAGGAAATGAACTTCCTACCACATCGATACCTAGAGAATCTAAATAGTCTCCGCCTTTAGTGGGCTTACCCGTACGCAGTATCTCAATTGCCTCTGCTTCTGGTTCAATTTTATCCAGCCTGCGACCTAAAACCTTCGTTACTGGCACCCCTAAAATTCTCGCATAGGCCTCGTTAGCATAAACAATGGTCGTATTGGAATCTATAATAAGTACCACATCTTGAATATTATCGAGGATTTCGAATAACAGTTCTCGATCCCATCGCGGAAAATCGCTAGTAATAACAGCATGGGCTCCCGTACTCATGTTTATCCTCCATCTTTTATGTTACTTTTATAAACATTATACATGGGCGATGTAAATGAAGTAAAGGTGTTATTGAGTATTATTCTAAAAATTCTTAATATTATATTAAATCCTCCTTAATCTCAAGCAATACCCTTTATTTTAGGATATCTCTCTTACCTTAAGGAGGATCACTGCTTCATATTACGAGTGATCGGCTTTTGTAATCTATCGATTAAAGGTTGATCTGACATTTTAGCGTTTGATAGTTATGTGGGCTAAACCTGACAAAACTCTCTGTTTTTTCTCGTTACAGGCCTCAAGATCACAAACAATGACGTTTTCCGAACGCGCTCTTATAGAGCCGAGGAACTTGATCTTATCCCCAGGGCGAACAATCTGTTCGAATCGCACATTTAACTTACTAATTCCTCCCTCCTGACCAATCCACTCAGTGAGCATCCCAGCCATCTGAGCCATAGTTAACATTCCGTGAACGATCACACCCCCCAGGCCAGCTTGGCGTGCATAATCCTCATCAAGGTGAATCGGATTGAAATCTCCTGAAGCCTCAGCATACTGACGCACCTGTATGTGGCTCGGAACCCACTCTCGGATAGGAAGCTTATCAGAGACCTGATAGTCCAATAAACTCTTCATTCGCCTTCCCCCTTGCTTGGGGCAATCAATGTGGAACTGCTGGAAAACACCAAATCGCCCGACAAATCATAACCAGTCGTCTCGAGCACAACAAACGTAGTCTTGCCCTTCTTGCCGATGCGTTCATAGACATCCTTAATGCGCCGCTTATAGGCAAGGCTGTCTCCCACATGAAGCGGTTGATGATAGGTTATTTTCTGTTCTACGTGGATCATGCCGGGTATGAGCAATTCAAACCCGGGAATGTGAGCCTGAATCAACGTTCCTACATATGTCGCGGGCACCCGGTCATCAAACCGAATCCGAGTTGCGTCGGCATACCCACGCACTTCTTCTAGCTTCAACTTTATTACGACAGAATCACTCTCCTGACCAATTAATTCTTTCCCAATCATAAGCCACCGCCTTCCTCTTTATGTAGATCTCGAACTACGCAAAATTTCCCTTTTTTAGTTATCTCTCGAATTGTAAAATGCCTTGCCTATGAATAACATTGCAAAAAGCATGCCATTGAAAGTCCCTTCAAATGATTACTTTCCATTTAGAAATGTTTAGTTGGCCTATGCTATGGACCAGTCGATGTTACTTTGCAAATTAATTCTCTAAAGATATAATTTGGCATTGTGATTGCGGCCCGGCGTTGATCATGCATACCTATCAAACAATTTGCACACCTTAAATAACGATTAAATAACTGAAATAGTTACAACATTAATGTAGAAAGAAGGAAATTGAAACATGACCCAAAAATTACTATACGTTAAAGCCAATCCGAAAAACGATTCAGATTCACATACTTCAACCCTAGCCAATGTCTTTTTAAAAGAGTACCAACAACGCAATTCCAATTGCGAAATCATTACCTTAGATCTCTATAAAGAAGGCATTGAACCCTTAGATGCCGATATTTTGACAAAAATGTTTAGCGGCGAAGGAAATAAAGCCTATCAATATGCCCAACAATTCGCAAGCGTCGATAAATACGTCATCGCTGCCCCCATGTGGAACTTAAGCATTCCCGCTATCCTTAAGTCCTATATTGATTATGTATCGTATGTTGGCGTTTCCTTCAAATACACCGAAGCAGGTCCCATCGGGCTACTTTCAGATAAGCCCCGTAAAGCGATACATATTAGTTCTAGGGGCGGTATGTATAGCCAAGGACCTGCTAAAGAATTTGATCTAAGTGACAAATATATTAGAACCATTCTTGGTTTCTTTGGAATTAACGAAGTAGAATCCTTGTTCCTTGAACTAACAAACGTTTTACAAGGAGATGCTTTAAAACAAGCTATTGATAATAGTCATGAGGCCGCACGGAGCCTAGCAGCCCAGTTTTAAAAAACTATATTTCCAAATCTAGAATAGGACTAATAAATCCTAAACAGTCGCAATAAAATAGACACCCTGTTCAAACAGCGGGTGTCTATTTTTCGTCCTTTAAATAGTGGGGGACAAACTAGCATCTTTATTTCGACTTAGTTAACCGTGGCAAATCCCAAAATTCCTTCTTAAGCGGTACTTCATAGGTAATCTTAGTATATTGTTCTTTGTCATAAGTTTGACCCTTGAGAAGGTCAACTAGAAAACGCTCACCACTAACTTTGTGTTCAATAACAACCATGCGACTAGGATTACTCTGAGGTCTTTCCACAATAACTCTCCTATCTTTACTGACATTTTCAGTTTTTCTTCAATTCCTGTTAACCTGCCATTGTAAGTATTCGATTAAATACGAGGGATTCCTCTATCTTTAAAGGAATTTTAGATACGAATTATATTCACTACATATCATAGCCAATTTGGAGAGAAAATATATAAACTGGGTTCTGTAACCAGCTTCAGGTGCAGGTGGAGCCTTGATGCATAATACCACCAGAAAGCAGAGGCAACATACATGGATGGTTCTTGGGTTTCTCTCTTACCCTTTCTCATCGTGATTCCCATCGCGATTTTAACTAAGCAAGTACAACCGGGGTTATTCGCGGGCTTGCTCTTAGGGAGTTTTCTTAAACACCCCGATCTTTTGGGCGGAATTAAAACCCTGATTTCCTATATCGTCAGCAGCCTGATAGTAACCAACAACATCCGCATCATAATCTTTTTGTATGTTTTTGCTGGGCTCATTAATTTAACAAAGATGACCGGAGGGATAAAGGGATTTGTTGACCTTGTAGGGCACAAAGTAAAAACAAAACGTGCAGCTATGATGCTCATTTGGCTTTCAACGATCGGAACCTTTAGCAATCCCAACTTTCGAATTGTGACTATAGCACCCATTATGAAACTCTTAAAACGAAGATTACCTATTTCTTCGCAAAAGATAGGTTTCGTAATTGAAGTTACCTCAAATCCCGTCGTTGTACTTGTACCTGTGGCGACAGCCTTTGTCGGGTATATGGTGTCCATAATTGGGACCGCATTGCAAAGGATTGGAGTAAGTGATACACCCTACAGCATCTACATTAGAAGTATCCCATTTAACTTTTTCTCACTTGTCATATTAGCGATGGGTATTTACTATAGCTTCATTAGAGATTTTGAAAGCGAGGAACCACTTGTTGGTAGCCCCGATGCTCTACAGGAAGAAGAAGACCTCCAAAAGTGTCTCCGTGCCTATGAAAAGGAGACCCCGATCAAACCTTGGAACCTCATACTGCCACTCGGTGTCGTATTATTTTTGACTCTCTTTTTAAGCTGGTGGGATGGGCACACTAAAGCTAATAGTTTTTGGGACGCTTTTATCCAAGCGGATGCCCTTGGTGTCATGCTCGAGGCCTTGTTTATTACCTTGATCCTATCCTTCCTCTTATATTTTTTTCAACGCTTCAGTGTTGCTAAACTCGTGACCCACTTTATCAACGGTGGCAACGAATTGGTTTCCGTCATCCTTATGCTAACCTTCGTCTGGGCCTTATCCGCTGTTTCCGAGGATTTGGGATTTTCACACTTTATTTCCTCACATTTAATCCAGTGGATTCCGCCTGCTTTCATTGCGCCGGTTGTATTTTTATTGGGAAGCGCACTTTCCTACTTTATAGGTTCCTCTTGGGGAACTTGGGGCTTGTTGATGCCCCTCGGCGTAACGCTTGCACAGCAGACTGGAACTAGTATTCCACTAGTTATTGGGGCCATATTTGCCAGTGGTACGTTTGGAGCTTTTGCCTCCCCCTTGAGCGATAATACTGTAACACTCTGTGCAATTCTCGATCTACCAGCAATAGACTATGCCCGATCTAAGTTAAAACCATCCTTGATCGCAGCTGGCATATCAACACTTTTATTTGGGATCGCTTCGCTATTCTTGAAATAAAAAAAGAGGATTATGAGGCCACTCTATGGAACATAATTTTAAAATGCTCATAAAGCGAGGTGATCAAGATAGCCATCAGTATTCTAATAGGCATAGTCCCTTTAGTCCTTTTTGTATTGATCATAGGAAGTATCGCGGGAATCAAGAAAGGGAGCAGCAGAGAATCTTTAGAAAGAGGGAATGAAATGATTAAAACCATCTATGTTTATTTGATCCTTTTTGCCACATTAATGATGACGATTGGTGGTACTGTTGCTGCTTTTATGGCCGTGGCTGACATTGTTTCTCCACCTGGTAGTTACCAAAGTTTTGAACAATACAAAATGGCACCCCAGTATAAAGGAGAGATCCCCGCTACCCCTGCTAAAACAGAACAAGCTCTAAGCGAATCAGAATTGAAGAATCGATACAATCAAATGGTCGCTGACGAAAAATCGATGGCTAAGGAAAGAGCCGTTAATAGCCTTATCAAGAGCTTCGGTTGGATCGTCATACCACTTCCTATATTTCTGTATTTTCAAAGCAAAGTTCATAAACAACCGTTATAATTTGTTTTTGAACCGTCCCATATATCATTCATTCCTGTCCTATCCTGCTGCACTATTTCAGCGGGATTTTTATTTTTATTGATGTTTATAATCCTGGTCGGTATTTAACTGATTGTAAAAGCAAAGCAAACTTCGAAGGCACTTTCGGATGTTTCAGAAAATCAATAACCACTGTAAGCCTCATTTAAGCAGCTAACCCGATAGACTCTTAAGATTATACACCCACGAAGTGGCCCAAATCCTTGATGGAATTCGAAAATTAAGTAGGGCCTTAACGAGCTGGAAAACGATTTGTTAGAACCCAATAATTTTTGATTCATTTCGTGATATAAATCACATTATAGACAAGAAAATTAACTATAATGTTATAATAAGATGCTCTTTGGAGTTTATTCATAAATTTACCAAAACAACCAGAGGTATCTTAAAGAACGCAAATTATTTCGAAGGAGGAGGATCAGATCTCGATGCCGAAAACTCGACGTATGGTTACCATTTTGGGAATCGGTACAATCCTTATAGTTGCTTTACTGTTCTTGACCTATCATTTCGTCATTGGACCTAAAGGATTAAGTACTAGTTTACCCACGTTAAGCGCCGCAACCCAGGGAGAGAACAAAGCATGTGTTGAATGCCATCAGAAGGATAACCCAGGCATTGTCCAACAATATCATGACAGCAAGCACTCGGGTCGCGGAGTTCAGTGTCTTGATTGCCACAGGCCTGTCACAGGGCAAGAAACCCTTGCAAAAGAGCATTATAAAGTATCCCTAATTTCCGCACCAACTCCCAAAAACTGCGCTCAGTGCCACGAAAAGGTCGTGAATGAATTCGAGGCTAGTAACCATGCCGCAAAGTCCTGGTATTCTGTTGAAGGAGCGAAAAATTTCACCCCAGAAGAACTCGCCAAAAATCATTTGCTCGATGCAAAAGGGCAACCCATAAATGGGGGCAATGCTAATCCCGTATTCAATCTGATCGGTAAAGATGCCAGCGCCCAGTCCTGTGAGGTCTGTCATGCGATTGGCCAAAAAAACCGAGATGGAAGCTTTGGGGATTGTACTAAATGTCATCTACGACACACGTTTGAGGTGGCTCAAGCTCGTAAACCTGAAACGTGCGGCCAATGCCACTTAGGTCCCGATCATCCGCATATCGAAATCTACAATGAGTCAGCGCACGGTGCTTATTACCAAGCAAACAAAGAAAGCTATAAAATGGATGCTCCATCGGGAACTTTAACCGTCAAGGACTTCCCTGCACCTACTTGCGCCACCTGTCATATGTCTGCTTTTGGTAGTGTCAAGGGAACTCATAACGTAGGAGAACGACTCAAATGGAGCCTGCAACCTGAAATCGCCAAGGTCCGCGAAAACGGAGATAAGAACCGTGAAACACTTAACGCTATTTGCCTCAATTGTCATACCTCCTCCTTTATTAAGGATAATCAGGCTAAAGCGGAAATGAACATCAATCTTACGAATCAAAACGTCATGAAGGGTAAAGCAATTGTCGATGACCTACGCAATACAGGGTTGTTGGGGACTAAACCTTTGTCTGATCCGCTTGATTTCGTCTATTTCGAACTCTGGCACCACGAAGGTCGTAGGGCGCGCTACGGAGCTGTGATGGGCGCGGCAGACTACGTAAACTGGCATGGAATTTATGAGCAGAATAAAGCTTTGGTGGAGCTTCAAGCGAAAGCCGATGAACTGAAAGCGAAGCACTAGGGGGATTTGGATATGATAAATCGACTAAATCGACTAACCTTCGCTTCTTATAAAACATTCCTTTTGCTGGGATTCATGGGCTTAAACTTCCTCCTGACCGGTGTCGATGTCTTAATGGCCCATTCGCAAAATGATTTCTTTCGTTGGGAACTTATTCCCTTGATTTATAGTCCCCTCGCGGTTTTAGCGATTATTGCTCAGCTCGTGTTCAAGCCAAATGATGCCGTCAAGAGAATGTTCCAAACGGTGATGTGGATCGGTGTAATTGTCGGCGTCGCGGGCACCTTTTTTCATCTAACCGGGAATGCCACCTCAAGCAGGGAGAGTTTACACCACCTCCTCATTGAAGGCTCTCCCATAGCTGCCCCGATTGCCTTTGCAGGGATCTCTAGCTATGCTTTAGCTAGTCAGCACTACCAGGGGACAGCCCGACGTTCTAAATTGCTCATCCTCGTTGGACTCGGTTTCCTCGGTGCTGTGGTAGCAGCGTTTTTAGACCATGCACGCCTCGGTTTTGAACCAATTTATACACTGATTCCTCTGGTGACCGGAACGCTTGCCACAGTATCCTGTTTCTATATGGCTTATGGCCAGGGAAACCAGACTGAAACGTATATTTATTTGTCCATTTTGACACTTAATATGTTAGTGGGTTTATTAGGATTTGGGTTTCACGTGTTAGGCGATTTAGCGGGAACGCAGACAATTATCTTGGCAAGATTTTTGTATCGCAATCCTCTGCTTGGTCCACTCCTTTTCTGTAATCTTGCGCTCTTAGGTGCCTTAAGCTTGCTCCCTGAATCAGCAATGACATTTGACAAAGTACGTAATGCTAGACGTATGAACTTCTAAGAAAGAAACCCCCTACTTTTCCTAATGTCCATGTCACTAATCAAAGAAGATCCACCTTCAAAAAACAACTAAAATGTAGATTATCTTACGATCTCAATTCGCCGGATCTCAAATTCCGCTAGTGATAAAATGCTAAAACAGTGGTTATACTTAAAGTTGTCCAGTACACAGGAAGTATAGTATTATAACTACTCACCCTGTATTCTCGGATAATCCATAAAAGCAAAGAGGTGCAATGAATGTTTGACGACAAGATTTTAACATGTAGAGATTGTGGTCAGGAATTTGTCTTCTCCGCGTCGGAACAGGAATTCTTCGCGGAAAAAGGGTTTACAAATGAACCTGGACGGTGCCCACAATGTAGGGCAGCTAAAAAGGCACAAACGCGTAATTCTGGCGGTGGCTACAACAACAACCGTTCTGAACGCGAAATGTTTCCCGCAGTCTGCGCCACGTGCGGCAAAGAAACAACAGTTCCTTTTCGACCCTCTGGCGAAAAGCCCGTGTATTGCCGGGAATGCTTCCACCCTACTCCACGCAACAACTGGTAAACTATCAATTGGTGTAAACTAATCAATGAAACCCTCTCCGTTCAAGCTTGAACGGAGAGGGTTTCATCTTTAAATCTACCCTCAATGAAACAATTCAAGGTAATTTCCATAGCCCTCTTTTTCCAATTCCTCTTTTGGAACAAACCTCAGCGCAGCGGAATTGATACAATACCGCATGCCTGTAGGAATAGGGCCGTCATTAAAAACATGCCCGAGATGGGCCTCCGACTTAGTGCTAACAACTTCAGTCCTACTCATAAAGTTGCTCAAATCGAGCTTTTCTTGAACTCTCTCTGGCTTTAGAGGTTTTGTAAAACTAGGCCACCCACACCCAGAATCAAACTTATCCATTGAGCTGAAGAGAGGCTCTCCGGATATTATGTCAACGTAAATACCTTCTCTCTCATTATCCCAATATTCGTTTTGAAAGGCTAGTTCAGTGCCATGTTCTTGAGTGACTTCATATTGTAGCTGTGTTAATTTGGATTTTAATTCTATTTCTTTGTCTGTTTCTGGTTCTTCCCCTGTCTCCTCTTCTCCATCCTGGCCTTCGCTCCAATGCGCTCTAAGAAAAGCGTCACGACCTGACCTTTGACGATACGCGCCATATCTTAACGGGAATTTTTTATAGTATCCTTGGTGATATTCTTCAGCAGGATAGAACGCCCCAGCAGGAAGAATTTTAGTTACAATCGGTTCATTAAACCTCCCGCTTTTCTCTAGAATTTCCTTAGACTCTTGAGCCATCCTCATTTGTACCTCATTGTGATAAAAAATTACAGTTTGATAAGATCGACCTTGGTCAAAGAACTGACCATAAGAATTTGTCGGATCAATCTGACGCCAATAAATTTCTAACAATTTTTCATATGAAAATTGTTTAGGATCAAACGTAATCTGAACCGATTCATAATGTCCAGTCTCATCAGAACAGACGTCCTCATAACTCGGATTTTCAAGAGTCCCTCCAGTATATCCTGACACCACTTTGATAATGCCCGGTATCTTTTCAAAGGGTTTTACCATGCACCAGAAACAACCCCCTGCAAAGGTAGCGAGCTGGTTTTGTACATCATTTTCCATAATTCATTTTTCAGTCCTTCCTTAAGATACGTTGAAAAGAAGGTCGATTATCCCCCTTAAACTTTGCCAACAAATCTAATATACCACCAAACAATCCATTTAATTATTTTCCCCTATTTCTCGTTGTTCAATCAACAATATTGTAATCAGTTTCTAGAGACCGTATCTTAAGACGAAACAAGGCCAGAGCACTACTATTGCCCCAGCCTTGTAATCTAACCTTCAATATCCTGACTTTCTAAAATCATAATCTATTAACAATAGTTTTGATATCTAATTGGCAACAAAACTATTGTCATTTCATAAACCCTAAAGGATGATTCTTATGCCAGTTCCAAGCTGATTGAATGATCTGTCCCAAACTGTTGAATTGTGGTTTCCACCCTAACTCTTTCTGAGCCTTTTCAGAAGAAGCTATCAAAATAGCAGGATCACCCGCTCGCCGAGGGGCTACCTGTAAAGGGATTGGGTGACCCGTAATTTCTCTTGCCATTTCGACAACCTCTCTCACTGAAAACCCTTCACCATTACCCAGATTATAAACCGCACTATGCTGTGTACATCTGAGTTTCTCTAAGGCAAGCCAATGTGCGTTCGCCAAATCTGTGACATGCACATAATCACGGATACACGTCCCATCAAAAGTAGGATAATCATCTCCATAAATTGCTATAACTTCCCGCTGTCCCCCTGCTACTTGCAGAATAATTGGAATCAGATGGCTTTCCGGCTGATGGTCTTCCCCAATATGCCCGTCCACATGTGCTCCTGCGGCATTAAAATAACGTAATGCAACGTACTGAATTCCATAAGCTTTATCACACCATCTTAACATGTTCTCGATAGCGAGCTTGGTCTCTCCATAAGGATTTGTCGGTTCTTTGCGATCCGTCTCCTTAATTGGAATACTTTCCGGTTCCCCATAAGTCGCGGCTGTAGAAGAAAACACAATTTTCTTCACTCCATGCTTTACCATACCCATCATTAACCGCTGGGCAGTAATAAGATTGTTATCATAATATTTAAGCGGTTCTTGTACACTCTCCCCGACTAAGGAATCTGCAGCGAAATGGATAACCGCTTCGATGTCATGATTCGAAAATACTCGATCTAACAAGTCGGAATCACGAATATCTCCTTGGTAGAAGATCTTCGAAAGCACTGCATCACAATGCCCCTTTTCAAGGTTGTCTAATACAATAACCTCTTCTCCCTTGGCTATAAATTCTGCAACAGTATGGCTGCCAATATAGCCTGCCCCCCCCGTAACTAGTATCGTCATATTTTGTCTACCTCCCCTTGTATTTCGAGGGCTTCATCACCACTATGCCACGATAAATCGTCGATGTTAACCCAGACTTCGCGTGTTATCCCTATGTTCCAGGTATCTCCCTATTCTTCTACGCAGTTCTATTTAAACATAGCTCAACCAATTAACTTATTATATCTTGGTTGGCACAAACAACATAATAAATTCACTTATCATGGCCTAGCAACCCAATCAGCACAATTACTTTACCCTACGCAGATTAGTTTGTCTTTTTGCCTTTGATACAGGAGTCGCTTTAGTTGCCTTTGGTTTTGGTCTCTCCTGTAACTTAACACGCTGGCGTCCTGACCAATAACCAAATAACACTATTATTCCCAAAGCAATCAACAATGTGACGTATCCCACTTTCACTCACCCTTTCAGCCTTTACCGCTAGTCCTCGATTCAATTGCCCCTTGCGTTACCTTTTGTAATTCTACATACATTTGTTGCTAGTCAAGTACCCTTCTTCTAATTATATTACCAAAGATTCTATCTTACTATTAACCGAATCATATTATTGCCAAATCATAAGAACGTTTCGGAAACGGACTATGAAAAAGCACTCTTAGGGCTTTCATGTCCCAAGAGTGCTAAGATTTACTCAAACTGAATGGCGGCTCCTACCGTTCCTGGTCCAGTATGGACACCAATGACTGATCCCACCTGAGTAAAGACCGTTGTTTTAAGTTCAAAGGCATTTTCCAAGGCTTCCATGAGGTATATTCCAGCTTGTTGTGCAGCACCATGAGCTACTGCCAACCGGGTTGGTTTCCTTCCCTTTGTCAATTCCTCAAAAATACGAACAACACTCTCTAAGGCCTTCTTCTGACTGTGAGCTTTTCCATAGGTGTGATAGACTCCGTCATCTCCTACCCTGATAATGGGCTTAATATTCAAGAGCGACCCCATAAAACCTTGAACCCTTCCGATTCGCCCCCCTTTTTGCAGATAGTCCAACGTATTTAAGGTGAACAGTGTCTCAATGTTTTTCCTCGCTTTTAACAGATTATCAAGAATCCTTGCAGTTTCCTGACCCTCTTTGATATTCCTGGCAGCCTCCATCATCATTAAGCCCATACCCAAACTAATCGTCTTCGAGTCTACAAGGTGGATTTTCTCCTTAAATTTTTCTTTTGCCAGATTGGCAACGTTAAAAGTACCACTCAAGGCAGAAGATATATGTACAGATATAACCTCTTGATATTCCTCCAGCAACTGACTGTATAAGCGACCGAACTCTTCAGGGGAGGGTTGTGACGTCTTGGGAAGTTCCTCTTCCTTCGTCAAACGCTGATAGAATTCTTCACTGGTAAGCTCTTCGTCTGAATACTCCTGTTCGCCGAATCTCACCTTCAAAGGAATAATATGAATATCACACTTTTTTATAACTTCTTCTGTTAGGTCAGCCGTGCTGTCTGTTACTAGGGCAATTCTTTTCATCTGAAACCCTCCGTTAAATCACTTAGCATCTAGGATATTTGACTTCCCATACTTTCATCATTCGGTGATATTCAATGAATTCCTCCAACTAAAAAACATTCTTTAGAAAACAAGGCTGAGAGCATTGCTTCCAGTCTTGTCTGTTTACTTCTATATTTATTTACGAATGAAAATACACCTCACACGTTTATTCGCTTTGTCTTGATAATTTCCTTTAGATATTTAAATGAATTCGAATAATTTTTAACGCAAACAAAGCTTTCGAGATATTTCTTTCAATAGTGTAAAGGAGTGATTGATACTTAGCGTTCCATCGCCATTAATAAGACAGCAACGAGATGGGGCTAACCAGGAACGATCAAATATTAGATCATCATCGATGCCATGTTGATTAAGAAACTTCCATAATTCAAGTAGACGAGTAGTTAATGATTCGACAGTCTCACAACTTAATTCACTGGTCAAGGTGGGAGTGATTCCCCAAGATATTATTTTTCCTCGTCGTAAAAACTCTTTCACTTCGTCAACATAACGAACCAAAATGTGTCCCCAACTAAAGGCATCCACGGAGAGAATATCAAGATCAGCGTTTAAAAGAAATGCCCAATCAGGATTACCACATAAATGCACACCCTTAGGACCAGGGAGTTTAGACAAGAAAGCCCCATATTCCACTTGAGCAACTTCAGATGTGTAGGCGCTGAACGAGTTAAAGATCATTTCTAACCCTGGTTCATCGAGCCAAACAAAGGGATTAGGGTGAACTCTTTTTAATTGATTGTATTGCCAGGTTATCTTGTGATGAAGGAAATCATAAAGAATTTCACGAACAAAATCGTTATAAATCATGGGCTTTCGTTCTTCGTCGCATATTTTGAGTCCAAAACTAATGGGACCTACCGTCTGTCCATGAATTAATCTGTAAGAGGACAGGTCTTGTGTCAAAAATGTATTAAAAACTGCAGAAGATTCTTCAGACAACGCAAAGTATTCCGGTATAACGCTCGCTTGAAGATAATCATCAAGTTCCTGTGCGAAACGATCATGGGAGAACCGCAGAATTTCCTTTTCTTCGTCCATGATTATTCCAGGAAAATGTTCGGCAAATTGCGCATACATATCTTCTCTGTATCGTAGCCGAGGTAATTGAGGCCAAAAGGGAATATCTAAATCCAAGGCTAATTTTTGAGCTTCTTGCAAATTCCTGTGCGGCAAAATACCCATAGCCGTGGTTAAAGCTTGACCTGGTAGCATGGATGTAACCTCCTCTTTATCCTATCTGAATAATTAATTAATTCACTCTATTATATCTGATTGCCATCAAACTTATCGTGACTTAACTCACAAATAAAAAGATTAGGCTAACCTTAGGATTTTTTCCTTTTTTTAACACGATTAAAGAAAGTCAGATTCCGTAGAATAGTAATTGTAAATAAACTCTAAAAAGGGGATCAAAGATGAAACAATGCAACTTAGTATTCCGAATTCTTCTTATAACCATTCTCATATTAACAACTTCGCCCGTTCTCCTTAATGCTCAAACCCAATTTAGCCGTACCAATGTACCCGGACAAATCACGATTACAGCCTCCTCGGCCAATGTGAGGTCTGGCCCCAGTACTACATTTCTTAAGGTTGGTATAGTATACCAAGGTCAAATTATTGAATGTATCGGCAAACTTGGTGGATGGTGGGTCGTTCATTTGCAAAGTGACGTTGTGGGGGCGATTTCTGCAGACCTCGCCAAGGCCTACTATCCGCCGAATACCACTCCTACTACACCTGCTCCCGTTCCAACACCTTCTACAACTGTCCAACTTTCTGCCGATCAGCAACATATGCTTGACCTGATTAATCAAGAACGATCAAAAGCAGGGGTAAGCCTACTTAAAATTGACTCCCAACTACAAAAGATGGCTCAGGTAAAATCGGACGAGATGGTTGCAAAATCATACTTCAGCCATACTTCACCGACTTATGGCTCTCCTTTTGAAATGATGAAAACGTTTGGAATTAGCTATACTTCAGCTGGTGAGAATATAGCCGGAAACTCGTCGGTAGATGCAGCACATGCAGCCCTGATGAACAGCCCTGATCACAAAGCGAATCTTCTTAACCCCTCGTTTAGTTACGTAGGTATCGGGATAACCGCCAGTCCAACTTACGGAAAAATGTTTGCTCAAGACTTTATAGGACGTTAGCGGTAATTGATAAATCTCACTGGAGGTATAAAATGGAAAACCCCATTTTGGTAGGAGCTACTGCCCCTGTTTTCAATCTAATGGATAACCGAGGTAAAATGGTTAGCTTAAACGACTATAAAGGCAAAAAAGTATTACTTTCTTGGCACCCTTTAGCTTTTACCCCCGTTTGCACTGAACAGATGAAATCATTAGAGGCTAATTATGCACAGTTTGAAGAACTTAATACAATCCCCCTAGGTTTCAGCGTTGATCCAGTTCCTTCAAAAAATGCATGGGCAAAAGAACTCCAAATTTCCAACCTAAAATTGCCCTCCGATTTCTGGCCGCATGGGGCAGTTGCTAAGGCCTATGGCCTGTTTCGTGAGCTGGAGGGATTTTCAGAACGGGCGAACATTGTTGTTGATGAAAAGGGCAAAGTGATGTGGATAAAGGTTTATAATATGCCTGACCTCCCAGACATCGAAGAGGTAATTCAAGTCTTAAAAAAGTCTATCTAATAAACGGATAATATTCATTTCTATTTATTTAGGAACGGGTCCGGATAGAATCCAGACCCGTTCCTTCTTCTTTGTCGGTATGACCAATCTAACCAGTAGCCTTAAAATGATGCTACAAATACTCTGTTTCTTCCTAGTTGTTTTGCTTGATAAAGGGCATTATCAACGGTCTGGATTAACTCTAATATTGTATCTGCTTGCTGAGGAATTATATCAGTAATACCCAAACTAATCGTAACACAAGATGCGACCATAGAATGTTCGTGTGTTATGGCTAAGTGCTCAATATTTCTCCTCATTCTCTCAGCAACCAATAACGCGCCTATCTTGTCCGTATTAGGTAAGACAGCAATAAACTCCTCGCCACCATACCGTGCAACAAAATCGATAGGTCTTTTAATGCTTGTAACTAACGTCTTCGCCACAAGTCTTAAACAATCATCTCCTTTAAGGTGTCCATAGTTATCATTGAAGGCCTTAAAATAATCGATATCGGCCATGACCAACGCTAACGTTTGTTGTTCTCTCATGGAATTCTTCCAACTCATCTCAATAAACTGATCGAAGCTACGCCGGTTTGGAATTCCTGTCAAACCGTCTAAGGTTGACAGATTCTCCAGATGAAAGTTAGTTTCTTTTAGTTCCAGTAATTCCTTCACCTTAGCCTCCAGTACTTCAGCCTGTGTTTTCAACATCCTTTTTTGTTTATAGAGTTCTAAAAAGACCTTGACTTTACTTTTAAGGACAATCGCTTCTATAGGTTTAAAGAGATAATCGACCGCTCCTACCTCATATCCCTTGAAGATACACCGTTGATCTTTACTGATCGCCGTAACAAAGATAATTGGAATAAATTTAGTTCGTTCACTCCCTCTCATAAGCTCGGCGGTTTCAAAGCCATCCATTTCGGGCATTTGAACATCAAGAAGCACCAGGGCAAATTCATGTTCCAGCGTTAAACCCAACGCTTCGTTTCCAGACATCGCTCTGATAATGTTACATTCGAGCTCTTCAAGAATGCCCTCTAAAACAAGAAGATTCCCTAAATTGTCATCAACAATTAGTATCTTAATCTCTTCATTTATTACCACGTCTGTCCCCACTTTTTTCTTGAATTATTTTATTAAGGAATGGCCCGATCTGTTCCAGCGATACAATATGATCCACCTTTGTTGCTCGTAGAGCCGCCCTAGGCATTGTGTCAGCCTGGGCGGTAATCGGATCTTGAACAATGGTCAACCCACAACACTCTTTAATTCTTTTCAGGCCTTTGCTTCCATCATTATTCGCCCCAGTTAGGACAAGTCCGATCAATCCTTTGTTATATGCCTCGGCAGCAGATTCAAAAAGCACATCGATCGATGGACGAGCATAACTGACGCGTGCTTCAACCGAAAGGGAAATTGATCCATCTTTTTCTACGAGAAGATGATAATTAGGCGGTGCAATATAAACATGCCCTGCAATTGCTTTTTCCTTTTCCTCGGCTTCTTTCACCGAAACCTTACAGGCATTGTCAAGAAACTTGGCTAGATAGTTGTCTGAATGAGAGCTTGTATGCTGAACAACTAAGATAGGTACTGAGAAATTCTTTGGTAATACTTCCAGAATAATTTTTAGAGCGTCCATCCCTCCTGTAGAAGAACCGATCACAACTGCCTGATAACCCAAATTCTCCAGCCCCTTGCTAAACCTCAAATTTCTTTTGGTATATGTTAAGGTCTTCACTAATAACCTTAAATTTCTCAAAATGATTCGAGAATCTTAAACTCTCCTTTGTTCCTATGCCCAAAAATCCACCCTTACGTAAACTTTCGTAAAAAAGCTTAAAAACTTTATTTTGAAGTTCTCTGTTAAAATATATTAGAACATTTCTGCAGATAACGACATGCATCTCGCCGAATACTCCATCAGTTACGAGATTATGATCTGCAAATATAATTTTATCCTTAAGCGATTGATCAAGTATAACTGAGTCATACTTTGCAATATAATAGTCTGCAAAAGAGGTTAGTCCACCAGATTGTTGATAATTGTAGGTATAGTCTTTAATATCATCAATCGGGTAGATTGCTTGTTTAGCTTTAGCAAGTACTTCCACGTTGAAATCCGTGGCATAAATTTGAGTACGCTCATATAAGCCCTCTTCTTTGAGTAAAATAGCCATCGAATACACTTCTTCCCCACTTGAACATCCAGCGTGCCAGATCTTTATAAACGGGTATGTTTTCAAAACAGGGATAACCTCTTGGCGAAAGACTTTATAAAACGGCGGATCTCTAAACATTTCGGTAACATTAATCGAAAAATCAGTGAGCAAATTCTCTAAAAACGTTCTATCGTAGAGAATCTGATACTGCATTTGTGAAATACTCTCAAATCCAGAAACGGATAATCGATGCATAATTCGCCGTTTTAAATGTGCTTTAGAGTAATCTCTAAAATCGTATCCATATTTGAGATAGATTGCCTCCAGAAGGAGCTGAATCTCTATGTCTTTGCTTTCAAGGTAATTCGAATTACAATCACGAATCATTTATGTAACCACACCCTCAAGAGCGAAATGAGTTTATCAAGCTCAAGGGGCTTCGTGAGGTAATCATTAGCCCCAGCTTCAATACATTTGTTTTTATCCTCTTTCATTGCTTTAGCAGTAAGCGCGATGATAGGTATTTTTCGAAACTTATTTTCTCGTCTAATTTCTTTCATAGCCTCAAAGCCATCCATCTCAGGCATCATAATATCCATTAAGATAAGGTCAATATCTTGATTCTGGTGGAGTTTATCAATGCCTTCTCTGCCATTCTTACCTATAATAACGATCATATCCTTTTCTTCTAAAGCACTTGTAAGGGCGAACACATTTCTCATATCGTCATCTACAATGAGTATCTTCTTATCTTTTAATGAAGTTTCTTTATGTTGATGTCTTTTTGTTTCTTTATGTCTTGGATCAGTTATTTTTGAATCTACACCATGCAAAAACAAGCTGGCCTCAGCAACAAGCCTCTCCATTGAGTGAGAACCTTTGATGATGATACTTTCATAGTTTTGTAGTAAATCGTCATTATTATATATACCCTCTTTATCAGTATATATAATAATAGGTACCTGATTTTTTTCTTCCTTGAGCTTAGCCAACAGCTCATAACCCGACTGATCTTTTAACATAATATCGAGAATAATACAATCGAAGCGCTCTATCTTTAAAAGAGTATAAGCCTCCTGCCCTGTATCGGCCGTCAAAACGATTATACCCTTTTTACCGATTATTTCAGTAATCGTCTTTTTCTGAAAAACATCGCTGGCTATAAGCAATAGTTTCTTCAAGGATTGTTCTTCTAAACCTTCTAAACGTTCGAACATGTCATTAATCGTTTCCACATTGGCTGGTTTCTGAAGATATCCGATAATACCCTTCTTACATTCGTCCATTTTATTTTCATGTCCAGAGATAATGTGTACGGGGATATCCCTCGTCTCTTTATAATCCCCTAGCATTTCCAATACCTCCCAACCGCTCATTCCAGGCAAACCCAAATCAAGTAATATTGCCTTTGGTTTATGCTTAAGCGCTAATCTGATGCCGGTTTCACCGTTATCGGAGGTTAAGCAGGTAAACCCTTTTTCATGGGCTAAGTCAGCTAAGACATTCAAGAAGCCTTGATCATCGTCAATAATAAGAAGTAATTTCGCACTCGAAACGATCGGGCTAAGTTCATGTCTGCTATTAGCCTCATTAACCTCTTTTTCAAGGGAAGTAGCTACTTGTTCAAAGGGGATAAGGCTATCCACATCTTCTGGAAGCACCAAGCAGAACGAGCTCCCTTTTCCCTCCTCGCTTAACAGTTCAATCTTTCCTTTAAGTAAACGAGCAAGTTCTTTTGAAATTGAAAGTCCAAGTCCCGTACCACCATATTTTCTACTTGTAGTACCATCAGATTGTCTAAAAGCTTCAAATATTAATGACTGCTTCTCCACTGGGATTCCAATTCCAGTGTCACTGATAATAATACAGATGAATCTATCATTATCGATATCGAGCTTGGAGAAATCACCAGGGATTGGGCGACGAATAGTTATCGTAACTCCACCCTCTTTGGTGAATTTAAAAGCATTAGAAACTAGGTTATTAATTATTTGTTGAACCCTTTGCCCATCGGTCGAAATACTTCCAGGAAGACTCCCATCCAGATTGAAGGTCAAGCTAAGTCCTTTATCCAAGGCAATTTGTCTAAACGATCTCTCTACATAATTTTCCAACTCTCTCAGGCTCATGTTCTCATAATTGACTTCCATTTTCCCAGCCTCCACCTTTGATAGGTCTAGGACGTCATTGATGAGTATGAGTAAATCCGTTCCAGAACTATGAATTGTCTTAGCAAATTCAAGCTGTTTAGCGGTCAGAGGAGAATTGTCCGTCTTATTAGCCAGCAATTGAGATAATACCAGAATACTATTTAAAGGAGTCCTCAATTCATGTGATACATTGGCTAAGAATTCCGATTTGTATTTACTCGCAATCTCTAGGTCCTTCGCCTTAGCTTCAATTTCTTTTTGTGCAGTTTCCAAATGCACATTCTTTATGGAGATCGCTTTCTTTTGTAATTCAAGACTTTTAGTACGTTCCTCAAGTTCCTCATTGATCACTCTCAATTCTTCCTGTTGGACATTCAAACTTTGTTCAGAACTCTTTAAAGCCCTAGTTTGTCTTTCAAGTTCTTCATTACTCTGTCTTAGCTCTTCTTGTTGAACTTGTAATTTCTCCGATTGTTCCATTGTTTTACTGAGCAATGTCTCCATGTCAGTTCGCGCTTCCGCTGAATGAATCGTGATAGCAATACTCTCGCCAATCATATCGATAAATTCTTGTTGAATCTTCGTGATTTCATGAAATAAACCTAGTTCAATAACACATTTAACATCTTCATTATAAATGCATGGGGTAACAATAACATTATGTGGTGCGGCCTCTCCTATACCAGAGTTAACTTTAATGTAATGCTCCGGAACATCGGTGATAACTAGTGTTTGCTTTTCCAAGGCTGACTGCCCGACTAACCCTTCGCCTAATCGGAGTTCGTTAGAAGGATTTATGTGCCTGGTAAAAGCATAACTACCTATCATTCTTAAGCGTTGATCTTTCGTAAAAAGATAGATGGCTCCTATCTGGGCATTTATGTATTTAGCAATGTAGGAAATAATATTATTGCCTAAGGAAATAATATCTTGATCCCCACGAATTTTTCCACTTAATTCTGCCTGGCCTGTTTTCAACCACGTTTGATTCTTATTCTGGTTCATGATGACCTGAAGTTTTTCCATGAATTTATTAAAATAAGCCGCCATATCTCCTAGTTCATCTGTCGAAACGACTTTCAACCTTACTCTCAAATCCGCTTCTCCCTCAGAGATATCTTTGAAAGTACTGGTAACTGTTTTTACTGGTACAACAACCATCTTTAAAATACCTATAGAAATAAGCACCGTTAGAACAATTGCGAGCAACGATAGAGCAATCATTCCGTAAATTGAATTGTCGCTATTTCGTTTAACCTTTGGGCCGTAGGTCTCCTGTTCTTTTATGATTGATTGTTTAATACCCTCTGCATTACCTGAGATCTCAGGACCAATAATATCTAAGCTCTTAATCACACTTTTCTTACTTTCTATCACTGAAACAATTTCAACAAAGTTATTTAAATAAATGTTTCTATCATTAATAACGAGATCAATCTGTTCCTTGTTTTTTGCACCACTCGATTTAATATACAAATCCAGTGATTTTTCTAATTCGTCCAACTCCGTTTTCGCTAAGTTTATAGCATTTTGATCATCATTCTCTAGGTATTTACCAACGTATAACCTAGAACGAAGTAAATTCTTTTCAGCATTTCCTGCCCAATAGGCCGTTGCTGGATTGTTATCATTATTGGCTGACTGCGCAATTTTGGAGAGGGCCTCTTCCATCTCGGGTCCCTTACTGATCAATACGTTATATATGGCTATTTTTTGGGTTTTGTAAGCGACTACTTTCTTAAAGCCTTCTTTATATTCATTTGCCCTCAGCGAAATAATCTCAACACTTCTAGCCCGTTCTTGATCATCCGTAGTAGACTTAAGATCCTCGATAAATTTCTGCATCTTAGCAAAGCGATCCTCAAAAATCTGTTGTTGGGAATCATCCCCTAGCTCAATAAAATTTTTAAAGGCGATCCGGCTCTCCAATAAATTAGTCTGGATTCTTCCAGCCAACACTTCCTCGTTGGCTATTTTTCCATACTCATAGAATTCTTTACTGTTTTGTGTCAGACCAAGATAACCAAATAAACTTGATAACAATAAAAGCAATAGAATTGCCCCTAAAAAGATGCTTAACTTTGCTCCAAGTTTTAAGTTCTTTATAATGGCCATGATATCGCTCCTTCGTCAGCTGTAGACTTCTTCCTCTTTTGCGGCATTTCAGACAATTCGTCATAACTCAAAACATTCCTTCTTCTCACTGAAAGAAACTTTCTCAATAACTTTCTAGACGATTGCATTTTATGGCAATTCATTTTACTTCTATGGAAAATAGACATATAAATTCACTTCAAAGGTTATAATCCAATTTATTTTGACAAAGAATTAATGTTTAACAATTGTTTTATCAAGCGACAAGAATATGTTAAAATTAATCACTCCAAACGAATAATAACCGAGAATTGGGAGGCACTCTATGATTTTATCCGGAAGGGAAGTTAAGAAAAAACTTGGAAACGAAATTACAATCAAGCCCTTTAATGAAAACCAGTTAAACCCTAATAGTTATAATCTAACGTTGCATCACGAACTACTTATCTATACTGACCCAATTCTTGATATGAAAAAGAACAACGAGGTAAAAACCTTAATAATTCCCCCTGAGGGTCTATTACTGGAACCTGGAACACTTTATTTAGGTAGAACAGTAGAATACACAAAGACGGATAATTATGTACCCATGTTAGAAGGTAGATCGTCTATAGGAAGACTTGGTTTATATATTCACGTAACTGCAGGCTTCGGCGACGTCGGATTTGCTGGTTACTGGACACTAGAAATGCACTGTGTTCACCCAATCCGCATCTACTCAGGAGTTGAAATATGTCAAATTTTTTATCACTCGATCGAAGGTGATTTCGACAAATATTGTTCCGGTAAATACCAAAACAATCGTGGTGTTCAGCCTAGCCTGCTGTATAAAGATTTTGAGAGAAAATAAACAGTAAGAAACAGGCTGGAAGCATTGCTTCCAGCCTGTTTCTTACTCCACTTACCTATAAAACCTATCCTAACTTTGCTTATAACTACTATATTTTCACCCAGGCTCCGGGAGCTAAATAGTTTTACAGTTTCTGCAATCCTACAAATACCTTTTCAGGAGTAATCGGTAAATGGTTTACTCTGACCCCCACTGCATTATAAATCGCATGGGCAATGGCCGGCGGTGGGGTATTGGCAACCACTTCTCCGATAGATTTCGCTCCAAAAGGCCCCGAGGGTTCAAAGCTCTCTTCAAACTCTATCCG
Source organism: Desulfosporosinus sp. Sb-LF (assembly GCF_004766055.1). Classification (NCBI taxonomy): domain Bacteria; kingdom Bacillati; phylum Bacillota; class Clostridia; order Eubacteriales; family Desulfitobacteriaceae; genus Desulfosporosinus; species Desulfosporosinus sp. Sb-LF. Next base: position 175,536 of record NZ_SPQR01000003.1, read on the forward strand.
CACTTTCCCGACATCCTTGCGACACGGGATTTTATACTGCATAAAGGAGTTCGTAGCCATTTTGCCAAACTCATTATAGTTTACATCTTCGTAGAGGGCCATCCCTATTCCCTGGACAATCCCACCTTCGGCCTGAATGCGGGCTAAATTAGGATTAATCACAGTTCCACAATCTATGATCGCAACATAGTCGATCAAGTCTATTTTTCCAGTCTCTTGATCAACTTCTACCTCCGCAAAGCCTGCTACATAGGGCGGAGGGGAAATTTCGCTTCCATGGGTTGCATAACCAACGAGCTGGAGCTTTCCCGTACCCAGTATGGTAAGCTCTGCTAGTTTGGCAAAACTCATCTCTTGATCCCCATTAACCGTGCGAACTGCCATTTCATGCAGTTCGACGTCCTCCGAAGAAACCCCTAAAAACGTCGCACCCTGTTCCAGAATCTTCTTTCTCAATTCCTCCGCTGCCTTTACAACCGCAGACCCCGCTAAATAGGTCGTACTTGAGGCATAAGACCCAGGATCATAAGGAGAAGTATCGGTATCCCCGGCGTTTACAATTATCATCTCCATCGGAATCTCCAAAATCTCCGCAGCCATCTGACTGAGGATCGTATCACATCCAGTTCCCATGTCCGTTGCTCCAATGAGAAGGGTAAAATATCCATCATCGTTTAATCTAATTTCAGCGGATGCAGTACCGATATTCGCAATCCCTGAGCCCTGCATCGTAATCGCCATTCCCACAGCTCTTATTTTTTTGTGACCGATCGCTCGTCGCGGGAATTTTTCCTTCCAGCCAATCAGCTCTTTACCCTTGACTATACATTGATCTAAAGACGAGCTTCCCAGCAGAACTCCTTGACCGGTCAGAAAGGTTTCTCCGACTTTGCTGATATTTTTTAAGCGAATCTCAGTCGGATCCATATTTAATCGTTTTGCTAACAAATTAACTGTCGATTCTAAGGCAAACGTTCCTTGAGTAGCCCCATACCCTCGGAAAGCTCCTGCAGGCATTTTATTCGTATACACGGCATTTCCAGTAAACCGAACCGCTCTCGCTTTATTGTAAAGTGGAAGAGTATAATGGCCTACACAACTTAAGACGGTGGAGGCATGTTCCCCATACGCTCCAGTATCAGATAAGACTTGAATATCGATCGCTCGAATAATCCCTTCCTGATCCGCTCCCAGTTTGACCTTCAATCTCATAGCATGACGGCTGGTCGTACAACTAAACGTTTCTTTTCTATCATAAATGATGAGGGCGGGTTTTCCAGTCTTCAAGGTTACGATCGCTGCAAAGACATCACCAGCGCCTGTTTGCTTTCCTCCGAAACCGCCGCCGATTCTGGGCTTGATTACCCTAATCTTACCCGCGGAAATCTGCAAAGCCCTCGCTAACTGTCTTTTAATATGAAAAGGAACCTGAGTAGAGCTGACCACAACTAGCCTTCCAGTGTGATCAAGGTAGGTAAAAGCGCGGTACGTTTCCATCATGGCATGAGCCTGAGCTTGCGGATAATAAACATCCTCTACTACCACGGAGCAACGCTCAAATTCTTCCTCAACATCTCCTACTGCTTCGTAGTAAGAGGAGGCAATATTTTTTTCCTTATCTAGTCCAATATCGAAATTAACGTGCAAATCCTCTTCAGAATGAATTATCGAAGAATGTCCCAAGGCCTGCTCAAAATTCAAAACAGGTTCCAAAACTTCATAATCAACTTTAATCTTCTTCATGGCTAAAAGCGCTGTTTTTTCATCCACCGCAGCGATAATCGCCACTTCATCTCCCACATACCGAACAATTCGATCAAGAATTAGGCGATCATAGGGAGAGGGCTCGGGATAAGATTGGCCGGCAAGTGTAAAGCGTTCATTTGGAACATCTTTATAAGTAAGAACGCAATCCACGCCCTCTAACTTCTCTGCCCCAGAGATATCGATCGAGTTAATTTTAGCATATGCATGGGGGCTTCTCAGGATTTTCACGACCAACGCATTTGGCATTACTAAATCCTCAGTGTACACTGGTTTGCCGGTAGCGATCATCATACCATCAATTTTGCGAATACTTTGACCTACATTTTTTAAACCTAGGCTATTCATCCCTACTCCACCCCCAGATAGGTCTTAACTGCTCTGAGCTGCCCCATATAGCCCGTACAACGACACAAGTTACCGGTCAGATAGTGTATTATTTCTTCTTCTGAAGGATTAACCAACTCATTTTTCATGGCCAGCACATTCATGATGAACCCTGGGCTACAAAAACCACACTGTTCTGCCCCTTCTGCGCTTAGTACTTGGGCAAATTCTTCTGCCGCCTTGGGAACCCCTTCAATAGTTGTGACTTTTTTACCGTGAACACGCGAGGAAAGGATTGAACAAGACAGCATAGACTTGCCATCAATCCAGACTGTGCATAGTCCGCAGCAGCTTGTTTCACATGCCTTCTTAACACTAAGCAGACCTTGGGCCCTTAAAGTATCCGCCAGAAATTCACCGTTTGCTACGTCCCAAGTTACTACTTTATCATTAATCGTTACTTCGATTTGCATTGCAGAACCTCCATTATTCCCCTCTTGACGAGCACTTGGCAGAGAGCCCGGCGATAGTCGGCCGTCCCCCTCATATTTGTGCCAAAGGATAACTCGGCTGCGGCTTGTTGCGCCGCATCCTCGATCTCCTTGTCTGTTAGGGTTACTGTGGACAGAGTTGTCGAAGCTTTCTTAGCTATTGCCGCTCTTCTCGGTCTTGCCCCCACAACGATTGTCCATCGATCATCAAGCATTGAAACTGCAACATTTAAGATCGGATAGTCACTGGCCGAATTTCTAAAGCTCTGGTAATTGGCTAGACGCTTGTTTTTCTTAATCCATAGTCTCTCTAATATGTCTTTTCCGTAGGGTTTGCTTAAAAAGTCAATTAAGGGCATTCTCCCATTCTTGTATAACTCGACTTCCGTTTCTAACGCTAATAAAGCCGTGATCAAATCGGAAAAACCGTATTTAGAAAAAACCGAAGCGCCCACAGTAACTCCGTTTCTAAATTGCACTCCGATAATATTTTCAACCGATTTGGATAGCACCCCATTGAAATGCTCTCTCAACATCGTATTGGTTTCAATCTCCCTTAGACTTGTCATAGCCCCAATCTCAATGAAATCATCCTGTTCTTCGATATAGCTAAGCTTAAGGTCGGAAAGGTCAATCGCTGTACCAATTCGTTTGGAACCCATTTTCAAAAAAGCACACCCACCAAGAATTGTATTGTTTCTTTTTTTAGAAAGAACCTGATATGCTTCATCTAGGCTATTCGGTTGAACTAAATCAAGTACTGTAAACACTCCAGCCCCTCCTAGTAGTCAATCTTGTTATCTAAAAAAACAAACCCAGGCGAACAGTTTTCAACTCAAAAAACGCGAGAGAAATCTGTCAGCCTGGGTTTTATCCACGACTAACCAACCACTAAAAACTTCTACTTCTCAAGCCGAAGTTGAGTGGCGATTCTGCATCACTTGGATTTTTTACCCTAGGTACACTTTCGCTCATAGTCGGACCATTTACGGCAGTCCGGTAGAAACTTGCAGACCTTATCTCTGCTACTATATGAACACAATATTCGTTTGCCTTGATTTCATTTTACAAGGAATTCCGACATAGGTCAACAGTTTTTTCGAACGTTCACCGTTTAAATCTGTTAATCGTTCGACTTAAAACGTAACAAGACTGCAAGCATATACTCGCAGCCTTGGTACGTAACGTTATATAAGGTATCCCATGATTATCGTAAATCACGAATTTTTCAACTTAAACTGAATGATATACTTTCTTAAACTCTTCGACCGCTGCTTCCATGTTGGCTTCAAGTCCCATTTCCTTAAGAGTTTCTCCGACGAGTTCGATTGCTTTTACAAACATCTCTTCGGTGACATTCCCCATATGGCCGATCCGAAAAGCCTTCCCTGCTAAAGAAGCCAAAGCACCAGCGATCACCATGCCTTTAGCTGCTAACCGGGAACGGAACTCCACATCATTGACACCTTCTGGATAGACTATACAACTCAAGGTAGGAGCCGCAGCCTCCTCAGCCGCCAAAGGTTTCATTCCATAAACTTTCAATCCTGCTCTCACGGCTTGACCTAAAGCAGCATGGCGCCGGTAACGGTTATTCAGCCCTTCTGCCATAACAATTTCCATACCTTTATTAAAGGCATAGATCATATTAACCGGAGGAGTTGCGAAGTATTTGCCCGGATCATTCATAATTGAAATCCAATTTTTAATATCCAAATAATACCCTGGGACTTTAGCCATCGCTTCACGAGCAGCCAAAGCCTTCGGACCAAATGCCACTATACCGAGTCCAGGCGGAACCCCGATCGCTTTTTGGGAGCCTGTTAACACCACATCCAATTTGTAGTCAGGGTGTCCGTAGGTTTTCTGCATATCTTCATCTATCGCTGCAGCCGCACAAACTCCATCGAGAATAAAAAGCGCCCCTGCCTTTTTAACAACCGGAATCAGTTCTTCTATATGAGCCATAACCCCAGTCGAAGTATCAACATGAGTTACAGTTACAGCCTTAAAGCCACCTTCAGCCAACTTTTCTTCGACCAGTTCCTTCTGGATATGTTTTCCCCACTCTGCCTGAAGAGACTCTACTTGGATTCCAAAAGCCTTAGCTATCGGGATAAAGCGGTCGCCAAAATAGCCATGACTTATGACCAGTAACTTTTCCCCTGGAGCGACAGTATTGATAAGCGCCATTTCCATAGCTAGGGTCCCTGAGCCAGCCACGACAAAAACCTCTCCATCCGTGTTAAATAACCGCTTGGTTAAAGAGAGGCTGTTTTTAAAAATCTTAACAACTCGAGGATCAGTGTGCGCGTAAGTTTCACTAGCTAACGCTTCATAAATTTCATCCACAACGGGTGTAGGCCCTGGGATGAGTAACATTTCCTTATTAGGCATATGGTTTCCTCCTTCTTCCAACCCTTTTTGAGTATCTCCCGATGTTCATATAATAACAAAATAACGCTATACAAGTTGTCCAAAAAACAATACCCAAGCGAAAGATTTCAACTCAAATGAACGAGAGAAATCTACCCGCCTGGGTTTTATCCCCGAGGTGTAATCCAATTTCGCTCATAGTCGGACCATTTACGGCAGCCCGGTAGAAACTTGCAGACCTTATCTCTGCTACTATATGAACTCTATCTTCGCATGTCTGAGTTATATATTACAAGAAATTACGACAATGGTCAACTCTTTGTCGAACGTTTTTTGATTTAAATCAAAAATCATTCGACATTATACCTGTTTATAATATTTTTGCTTTATACAGGCTGAGTAGGGAACCAGACATATTGTATTTCCCATATAATGGGATTGTAAGCAAAGAAATTAGAATATCTCATAGCAATAAATTTTTAGGAGTGATAATAATGGATCAATGGTCTCACATGGATGGTAGACATCACAGACGGTATAGGAGACATCAACCCATTTGGTTAATTATCCGTCCTTTTCATAGATGGAGACATCATCACGCTTGGTAAAAACAAAATTTAAGCATCTGCGCTTTCGGGCGCAGATGCTTTGTTTACTTGTTAGTGATTTTCCGATAGGCAAAATATGAATAAGCAGTCGGCACCAGTGAAATCACTACCACAATACTTATAAAACCATATCCGTTTAACGTTGCACCTGTAAGAGTAAACAGTATATTCAAGACCCCACCGAATACCCATAACGGAGCAGCTAATCTATGGGTTTTTCTCCATACTTCTTCATTAGCCAAAGTCCAAGGGGTCTTTATTCCTATAAAATAGTTGTGTTTCACCCTGCCCATGACATTTCCTATAAATATGAATAACAGTGAAATCATGACCTGAATAAAAATCGGTCTATTAACGACAATCCCTGTGGAGATAAGAAAGGTAATGACTTCCATCCCGAGGAAAAAGACAATTAATAAATATTTTAGAAATTGATAGGTTGATTTAAAATTGGCGTAGTTTTTACGTTTGGGATCAATGTATGGAAGGGCTAGAAACATAACATACATTGCTAGATTTATCACAGGCAGTCCGAATGCTCCGAAAAGCCTACTTCCATACCCGTTTACTTCTCCATTCGCATTCCAATGAACAGGTACTCTGTCAGGAAGCAAGGGATAAAAATAAACCCCTAGTGCAAATCCCAGAACGATCAAGCTTAATATCAACCAATCTTTCTTCACCGTACTACTTATCTCATTCATCTTCGTGCCCTCCTTCGTTAACGTGGGTTGTGTTAAAAAACCACTTAATGACCTCTTGGAATACTGTCGTGTTCAGCGAGTAATAAATATTCTGACCCCTTCGTTCATCAGTCACTAACAAAGCTTGTTTAAGAGTATTAAGATGATGAGAAATGCTTGGTTTCGACATGTCAAATTGTTCTGCGATTTCGCCAGCAGTCAAATCTCGATCTTTCAACAATAAAATAATCTTTCGCCTAGTCGGATCTGCAAGTGCTTTGAATGGTAGGTTAAGCATTAAACGGTACACCCCCTTATACAAATACCAATTTAGATATTTAGACAACAATCTAAATATCTAACAATATTATACTCTTTGATTGGAAAAAAGGAAATAGCTATGATTCCACTTATGAAACTTTCAAATCTATAGGGTTAGAATCAGCCTGCCAAGATCCGCTGTATCTGGGCATATTTGGCCTCCGCCTCATCTTCGTCGCTAAACCACAAAGACCCCTGTTCGGATGACTCACTATTAAATGTATGAATTAACCCCCTCGACAAAACCTCCTTTCCCCAGGCTACAAAAAACTGCGCAGGAGAATTAACCGGATTAACCCCAGAGCCAAAATAAATAGGGATCCCGTTAACCTCTATATTCTCATAAACCTTGGCCTTGGTCGTTCCACAAGGATTACCCATTACATCTTCTTCCTTCCACACATAATTATTATTTCTTTCATTAAATTGAATTCTACTTCGGACAACGTTTTTCCTTCATTGCGGTCTGAAAACGGAAAATGTTACTTCCCGTGACCACGAGGGGTAAAACGAAATAACGGGAAAGCATTACCGCTACCCGTTATTTCATTTTACCTCCTCTATGAGTCACTCTCTATCCCTAATCTTTTCTCTTCAACTGCGTTCTCCGAACTTTATACGGCCGCATCATATCATTGTCTTCGTGGTCGAGAATATGGCAGTGCCAAACATAGCCAGGGCCCTTCGAAGGGTCAAAAGGATAAAGATTCATTCCTGGAATAGAGATCCGAGCATTCTGTGGAGCAAATCGAACCCTGATCGTTGTCACCTCACCTGGAAAAGCCTTTATCGTGTCCTTCCATCCTTGTTCGTTAAGCAGCGGATACATCGGCCCATCTAGAAGATAGTGTTCAGTGTTCAGTACCTTGGTTGGATGGTTAAGTGGCGGCATTCCATTAAGCGCTATCCAATCATCCATATACTGCATATCAAGCAACGCTTCGCGACTCTCTAAGCGGAATTGAACTAGGTGTAAATGAATAGGATGAGCATCCATCGTAAGATTAACAATTTCCCATTCTTCGGTCGACCCGACTAGAGGAAGTTCAGAGATTGGGGAATGCCATTTTTGACCATCTAATAACACTTCTAACGGTCCGTTTGGTCCCCCAACCTCAAATAAAACCAATGTTCTTTTTTTTGAATTAACAATTAGGGGTGGTATAGTATTAAGTTTTTGCGGAAGTGGTGGTGGTGTAACAGCCGGTTTATCAAGTACTGTGAACTGCATTATTTGACCTACCGTTAGAGGATCGGGTTGATCTCCAGTCGGGAAGGGCGCGTTAGCATCGTTTTCTAAAATTAGTTTGGAACCAGGTAATACTGCTGAAAAGTCGACAAGTATATCTGCCCTCTCGCCAGGGGCTATGAGCAGGGATATAAGTTGCACAGACTTTGGTAGGTAACCCCCGTCACTGCCAATTTGAACAAAGGGCATCTGATTGGAGAACTTTAAGTTGTAGAACCGTGCGTTAGAGCCGTTTAGAACCCTGAAACGATATTGTCTCGGCTCAACGGCTAGGTTTGGCCAGACCTTACCATTAACCATGATTGTATCACCGAAAAACTCCGGCATCCAATAGGGGTGAATATCCGGATTAATACCCGTATCGGGGAACGCAAATGAGCCGTCAGTATTGAAGGATCTATCTTGGATAGCTAATGGGATTTCAAATTTCCCTTGTGGGAGGATAGATGTGTGTTTGTCGAGGGGATTATGTGGATCTCGTAACAAGTAGAAGCCGGCTAAACCCATAAGCACGTTAAGGCGAGTAATTCCCAGTGCGTGATCATGATACCATAGTGTCGTGGGTTCCTGTGTATTTCCATAATGATACCGGGATTTTTCAAAAGTTGGTCCCGTTATAGCCTCTCCCGCAGTAAACCAAGCCTCTGGATGACCGTCAGAGGCTGACTCGGTTTCACCCCCGTGCAGGTGAGGAACGATAGGAACAGGAGCCTGTGCCAGTGGAAACCCTGGAGGAAAGACCGGAAAAGGTGGCATAGGCATGCCCATTTTATTCGGATTGGCCCAATGCAGAGTTGGGTCGACCGGAAGCAGATGAGGTCCCCCGAGATTATTTTCCCATTGTACGTTGATTGGAACACCTCTCAAAGCCTCAAAAGTAGCGCCAGGCGTATTACGGAAATCAGGCATGATTTCACCCGTTTCTGGATCTTTGGCTTTGCCGCCATATCCCCAAACGATCGTCTCGGGAAAGCCAGAGGGAAGAATTTGTTGAGAAAATTGGCTAACAGAAATTCTATAGTCATGACTTTTAACGATGTTTGTGAACGGTTTTTTGACAATTGTCGGCTCGTATACTGGTGGGATCACTAATTCGTCAAGAAATTTCGGAATGTTATTTGGGTCAAGTGGTGTAGACAAATTGCTCACCTTCCGTACATTTTTACAATATAGTATTGCTAAATACATCTTTTTGTTCCGGCAGATTCGCCAATTATTACTTTCGCTATTGTCTACGTTCGCTTACGCAATTCCGATTTAACGTGTTCTCCTTGCAATAGTGTTTTTTACAGTGACCTCATAAATGTGTATCGAAATTCTTCCCTCTGCTAAACAAATAGACTATAATAACAACATCTAATAGGACAACTATCCAAGGAGGTGTTAGATGTTTACTCAGGCTCATTCACCCGAACAATCTGCCTTTGGTAAACTTGAGAATGGTCGTGACGTGCTTATACTTTACGTCAAGGAATTCAGCAAGGAAGTTAGAGCAATAAATCAGTCCGCTCTGTCAGGGTATACCTACAACTGGTTTGCAACAGAGCAAAAGGATGCCTATGTCCTTCAAGTCACCTGGGCAAACGAAGTCCACATTGCGATTCGCTTCAACTCACAGCACTTCGGCCTAATTAAGCAATTACTCGAACCTAAGGATGTTATTCTTACGACAACCCCAATTTCTGAACTTATGGAAAATGCCAGGAAAAGCGACTATAACTTTCTCGAATTTAACGACGTACTTACGTTTAGTAATTTATACTTTGCCACCCCTAGCTCAGAGTACCAGAATTAAACGACAGTTTCTGCAAACGATAGTCCCTGCTGAGCAAAGAAGAAATACCTTGCAAATTCCTATCTCTGTCATATAATAGAAAAGTAGAATTGGCAATGAAGCCTACCTGATTTTTTCGGGTAGGCTATTTTTATTGGAGGTGGTATTTATATGTCACACGAAAACCTAACGATCGATACTTCTATTCTGCTTAGTGAACTCAAGGAAGCAAATCAAGAAATGGGTCAAGTTATCGAATCCATCCGGCAAATCGCTCAACACACAAATCTATTGTCTTTAAATTCAGCGATTGAAGCAGCCAGAGCAGGCGAAGCGGGCCGAGGATTTAGCGTCGTAGCAGATGAAATTAAAAAACTCGCAACACGCAGCATAGCTTCAACCAAGGAAAGCACCAAAATCATCGAGAACATTCAGAGCAAAGCAAACGAAGTCATGGCCGTACGAACAGCTGATGTAGCTTATGACACGATCGATAAAATTGATCGGAACCTTTTCGAACGCAATTGTGATGCTCAAGCATGGGCTGGTTTCGATAAAGTTAAGAACTGTTTTAGCTCAACTGCTCCTGATCGCTTTTCTGTAACGAATGATCTATTAAAGAAGCTCGTTGACATCTATGAGGTTTACCTTGACCTTTATGTGCTAGATACAGAAGGCACAATCGTTGCTTCCGGTGTTCACCACGAGCTTATCGGCCAGAACATGGCAAATAAAGCCTGGTTTAAAGATGCCAAGGCTGTAAACGCTATTTCTGTAAGCGACCTTTATCTTTCCACCGTTGGCAAGGCACAGACTGTAGCTTACACATGCCCTATACGTAGTGATGAAGGTCAGTTATTGGGATATTTCTCCACACGATTTAACTGGGAATATATTTATGACATTATAGATTCAGCTCGCATCGGTAAGAATGGGGACATTTTTATTATCAACAATGATGGCTACGTCATCGCCTGCCGGAGCCGCAAAGGTATTCTTCAGGACAATTTAAAGCACCTTAATGCTGCTCGACTTGCAATGAAAGGAGAAACCTACGGATATATCTTTGTAGAGGACATTTTGGGCAGCAAAATCTACGGTTATGCCCATACACGCGGCTACAACGCTTATAAAGGCAAAAACTGGTCTGCTCTTGTAAGTGAAACCCCCTAACAGAATCTTTTCTGCAAGTGAACTCGTCTAGCTAAACTAAGTATAGAGACTTAGGTGAGGGACTCTCCCCCCACAGGAAAGTAGAACTCCTATCTACAAGAAGTGGGAGTCACAGAATTGAATAAAAAAAAGTTCGAGTTATGCTCGAACTTTTCACTACGAAACTAAATTGTCCCTATCTACTAAGCTTTTGGGCTTGAACTTGGACAGGAGCAGGAGCAGCTTTTTTAATAAAATTGAGTGGCTTCCCAAGAGGCAATACTTCACGACCGTAGAAGAATTTGAAGAATATAGCTCCTGAAGCATAGAAACCAAGAAGTGAAATAAAGAATTCGGTCCAACCTGCTAGTTTTGCATACATAGCCACTGGACCCATGTTGAAGGAAACTGCAGCTAGAGAGAAGAATAAGACATCGATGAGAAGTAGCATCCCTATAAAAGGATAGTTGACTTCGAAAGAGGCTATAGTGATAAAAAGTGAGAAGATAAGATAACCGATATAGACTACTCCCAACATTTTAGGATCCACTGCAGCTTGCATACCCGCGCCAAACATACCATTCATTGTTCCCATTGAAAAAGCCATTCCCACCCAGAAAAAACCATATGCGCCCAGAACTGTGCCGCCAAATACGTTACCCTTTTTAAAATCAATGCTTGCCGCCATAATCTGAACAAGTCCACCCAACAACGCTGCCCAAACAACAATCAACGCAGTAGCTTTAGGATTAGTAAATCCTAATTTTGCAGATGAAGCTACGAAACATACCATTGCCAAACCCAAGACTCCGAAAGCCGTAGGATCTGCACCAGTATAACTAACTTTTACCTCTTGTGCACTCATTTAATTCTCCCCCTTAATTTTTGCAATAATAATAGTAATAAGTATTAATTAATAATAATTACGCATGAATTATTAACTCTCTTCTTCCCTCCTCTCACCTCCCTTAGAGCACAAATAAATACATTTTTGTGTATATATATAGTAACATAAACAATTCATATTTGTCTCAATATTTAGAAGTATTTTTGCAATTATTTTTTTGACAGCCTAAGGTTGTAATCGCCAATTTCTATAATTAACGACAATTGGAGAAAAAAAAGGCGCCCCTTTAACGTCAATCAAAGCGAGAGCCAACAGTGGGATGTCATTAAAACAGATTAGATACGAGTTTCTAACCGTCTTTTGACACTGGGGTAACGATCGAGGTCCGTGTGAGGAAGAAACTTACTGCCGCTAAATTTCTCCATGAACGTAGAATTTGCATTTAGCTCAAAATAAGTAACCTTGGCGGCAATAGCCTCCGCTTCCACCCGCTTTAGGCGGGATAGGAGTACTTGGCGAGCAGCTTCGCCCGAACTATTACCCAGTCGCACGATCGCCGAGCGCGGAAGATCCGGATATAGACCAATAGTAATGGCTGACTCAATCGGTAAATATTGACCAAATGCCCCGGCAGCATAAAAATGCTTCATCTCCTGCCAGTCACATCCTACATTTTCCATCAAAAGATCGGTAGCCGCATTAACTGCTCCTTTAGTGGCCATGAAATTATTAATGTCCACCTGTGAAACAACAATATCTTCTCCCGAGGCTGATTCTATGCCAGGAACTACGACAAACACTTCCACGCCATTTTGAAAACGGGCAGTCCGGTCAATGAGGCCATTGAGAAAGAGTTCGGACAGTGTGTCCACCAGCCCAGAGCCACAGATGCCCCGGGCAGGGATATTGCCCACAGTTGAATACTGCACCTGACCTGTTTCTGGATCTATGCTCACATGATCCACAGCACCCGGTTCAGCACGCATGCCATAGGTTGTGACCCCACCCTCCAAAGCAGGTCCAGCAGCTCCGGCACACGCGACAAGCCATTCTTCGTTCCCCATCACAATCTCTCCATTAGTACCGATATCGACGAATAACGAGATATCTGGCTGTTGGTGCATGCCACTGACTAGGATTCCGCCGATGACGTCTCCGCCAAGGTAACTTCCTATGCTTGGTAGGCAATAGACTGGTGCTAAAGAATGAATATCCAGCCCAATTTCTCCTGCTGGAATTAGACCTGGGTTATTGACGATCGGGGTATAGGGGGCACGGCAGATAGAAGCGGGATCCAGGCCTAGCAAAAGGTGGATCATGGTCGTATTTGCCCCTATGGCTGCAGCTGTAATCTTACTTGTCTTCATTGGTAGCGGGTAAAGGCGCCTAATTAAACGATTAAGGGTATCCAAAACTGCTTTTTGCAAGCGGACCAAACCCCCAGGTTGAGCAGCATGAAGAATTCGGCTCAAAATGTCCTCGCCTAAGGTCGTTTGATCATTATAATCGGCAGCGTGACCAAGAACCGTGCCATCAAATAGATCGACAAGATATACAACCACTGTTGTAGTCCCAATGTCGATTGCTAATCCTAAATGCTCTTTGGTAGTATCGTTGGGTTCTAGCTCTATTAGTTTCCAGCCTTGGTCTGTGTCAGCCAGAGTAGCAGTGACCTGCCAATCTGCCTTACGGCAAATTACAGGTATTCTTGACATTAAGGCCAGTGGCACAATAACAGAGCCATATAGGCGTTCCAGTCCTTGCCGAACTTGATCGACATCTGCTCGATTATCCAAGGGGCTAGGCGGGGTAAGAGACAGAAACACTTTCCGTGTGAGGGGCTCGAGGTTGGTGATGGATGTTTGAACCTGCTCTGCAAGGATCACAGGCTTCTCTGTCTGGTTTAACATAGTCATGTCCTTCTTTATAGTTTATTTCTTAGAATTCCGAATTTATACACATTTCACATTTTAACTAACTATACCATGAGAGTTCACACTTGTAACTATATTAACAATCAATATTTCCCCATCATCTATACTATCTATTCTTATTTCAACTATCGTGTTTTCTAATATCATTTTTACCATAAGAAGTGTGTCATTCACATACTCCTTTTAAGCTCAAAGGGCATTTTGAATGGCACTTAGTGACTGATATCAAACTCATAATTCATCTCGCCACAAATGTCCTGACCCAAAATGAAACTTTTCTCCTGAAAAATCACATGGTTATTCTTATCTATTAAAAGTACCGTAGAAGATCGGGTTCCATACTCACTCCCCTGGATGAAAATTGAGGATAACATTCTTTCTCGTTCTTGGGCAATTCCGGTATTTGGCAACTCACTGTCCTGCGCAAGTTTCCTATCTCCCAAAATTTCAAAGAGAGCCTGCGGTTCAATTATCATCTTATCTTCTAAATAATTCGCTAAAACTTGTTTGCTTTTTCGCAGTTTTGGCCACGGAGTATTCAAATAATGATTACTAAGACCATATATTCCGGGTTCAATCACCTCCACTTCCGATGCTTGTTTGCTGAAATACAAAAATCTTGACAAATCACCCACTAATAAATTGAAAGGATTATACAGAGCGCGATTGTTCGCAACATCAATCATGTACTGGTCGGGGGATTCATTAGAACAGAGGAAATTGCCTACCAACATCCCACGAGATTTAGCATTTAGGATCTGTGCAGACGGGTCACGGAAATTTGTAAGTGCAGCAAAACGGCCTGATCTCGTAATCCCCATCCAAGTCCCCATCATCTCTAAATCTCTGCCTGCTAAAACCCTAGGATGAGACGCCCAGAAATGGGCTGGTTCAGTTGGTCGATTGTAATACTCATCCCTATTCGCTGCCAGTATCAAGCGGTAGCGCGGGTGGCAATCATACGCAAAAAAGATTAAACACATATTCGATTTTCCTTCCCATTACATTAATTTTTCGGCATTAAAGACAACATATACACCGGTAAGTCGGCTCTTGTCACCCAGTCTATCGTAGTATTCGACATCCCCTGAAAACATCCTCGTCATTTTAAGAAAAAGAACCAAGCATAAACTAGGTTACGCTTGGTCCGAAAGCCCATCGACTTTATATGCTCAACTATGTGCCTTAATCTGCCCACTAGATAAGAACAGCTTAATACAGATCTCTACTTACTTTTTTGGATTCCTTAACCTGTTCCCAATAGAGAACTCGGAAGGAAACATCGATTCCGACCAAGAAATCATTAAGAAACTGCCTCTTAGGAGACCTTGATAACCAGAGCTGCACCGGTGTCGCCGGCTGCGCATCCTGTGAATAGACCATAACCGCCGCCTAGAATAGCCAGTTCTTCAATCATTTCCATTATTGCCCGACCGGCAGTAGGTCCCTGTGGATGCCCGTAAACAAGTGAACAGCCGTAATTATTCATCTTCATGACATCAATACCCATTTCGTTAGCCATGTACAAATCATTGGCCGTAAATGGATTGTGCGATTTGATAGCCTTTAAGTCCTTTACACCGATCCCGGCTTTTTCCAGCGCCATTCTTGAGCACGGCACTACTGCTGCCGCCATATGAGCCTTTTCGGCACGAGCATAACCATAGGATAGGATCTGAACTTCAATATTCTTATCAGTACTCAGTTCACGAGCTTTCTCCTTGGTTGTTACAATAAGCCCACAGTTGCCATCAGCCGGATGAGTTTGAGCACCAAATGAGTGTACCCCACCCGGAATAACTGGTTTTAATGGAGTCAACGTTTCAAGGGTTGTGGGAGTTATGCCTTCATCCATTTCAACTTTTCCCGTTTTCTTTTTGCTTATGGCATATTCCGCTGGGACCATATAGCGTTTTTGGAACGTCCGCTCATTCGCTAAAGCATCCTGATATTGTTCGTAACGTCTTGCCGTAACCCGATCCACGTCTTCCTTGGTAATTCCGCCAGCCTTTTTGACCACGTTTTCAGCAGTCTGAATCATGGCAACTCCGCCCCAAGGATCTGTGGCAAAGTTATCCATCATCCAACTTTCCTTGATCATTTCACCACCAGGACCCTTTGGATTAGGCCAGAGTGTGTATGGACCATTAGAAGCACGGTCTGTTACCAAGCAAAATGATGTTTCGTAAAGACCATTCTCAAGACCTGAAGCCGCTTGACTTAAGACAGTCGTTGAAGTAGAGCATGCTTGACTAATATGCATGCCAGGAATATCTGGAGCTCCCATTAAAGCCGCTGCCCAAGGGGCATCGTAAAAGGTATGCAATTGTCCAATCGTTTTACCGAAAACAAGGTATTCGAAAATCTTGGGATCAATTCCCTTTGTAGCAAACCATTTTTTGGCAGTTGACGCTGCCAGTTCAACAGAATGTTCATTTTGCAAACTTCCCTGCCAGCGAACAAAGGGTGTACTGTAGTAACCACCATATGGAATATAAGCTTTTGAATACATTTGAATAACCTCCAATTTAGTTAATTTTGTTTCCAACTCCGGTTATTAAAATAGTACCTTCTAAAATCCCTACCCAATGTTTACCGGTTCTTAAACACCGCAGGGCGTTTATTGATAAATGCTTCAAGACCCTCCTGAAGATCCTCTGTATGGAAGATCTTTTCAACATGCTGCATTTCCATTTCCATCGCATCCTGCAAAGGAAGTTCAGTTCCCTTATTTACGAGATGCTTCGCATAAGCCATGGCCACGCCGGCTCCCTTGGCTAGTTTTTTGGCTAGCTTCAGAGCTTCTTCTAACGCTGTACCTTGAGGCACCACTTGATTTACCAGACCAATCCGGAAGGCTTCTTCGGCAGAGATAATTGTGCCTGTAAACAGCAGTTCTTTTGCTTTAGACTGCCCGATCAACCTAGCCAATCTTTGCGTGCCACCCAGTCCTGGAATCAGCCCCAGGGTCACTTCGGGCAAACCGATTTTCACCTTCTCATCGGCTATTCTGAGATCACATGCCAAAACCAACTCACACCCTCCACCCAGGGCCAGACCATTCAATGCTGCGATGACAGGCATAGGTGTTTCTTCCAGATAGGTAAACATATCTTTATAGATAGTAGCATTTTCCCGCGGACCGCTTTCCATCTGTTTAGGAAAATCTTTAATGTCTGCACCTGCAACAAAAAACTTTGGTCCAGCCCCTGTAATCACCAAGGCCCTGATCTCATGACTACCCTCTACTTCCTGTAGAACTTGCTTCAATTGTTCTCTGACATCAAGGGTGAGAGCATTGACAGGGGGATTATTTATGGTAATAATTCCCACACTTTCATCAATTGTGAGTTCAACAACCTTATTTTCAGCCATTTTTACTTCCTCCCATGTCTATTGATTGTAGGTATAGAAGCCTTGCCCTGTTTTCGACCGAGATGTCCAGCTTAAACCAACCGCTTATGAAGCGTACGCGGCCAAAACCTCATGTCTCCGGTCCCTTCGTACATAACGTTGAATACGTCCAAGACTGTGTCGAGGATAATCCAGCCTCGTACGCTGCTACCGCCCCGTTACGTTAGCAACGGAATCTGAAGATAGTTCACCAAAAAGCCAGGGGTTTCTTTAGCCTTGATGCTCTTTTTGCCAATTTGTTCACAAAAAGCTGCTGCTGCTTAGGTATATCCGTTCCCATGGTGCCGGCTCCACCAAGAACAGCAACTTTCTTGAATTTCATGGAATACTTGGTTATTAACTTTTTTTACTAGTAAATCTATTTTTTGTAGTCAAACCACCCTGCACCGGTCTTCTTGCCAAGGCGTCCAGCCCGTACAAGGGCTTTAATGGGCTCGGGTGAATTCCATTTCATATCTTTTGATTCATTGAATAAATAATCCGCTACATGCACCGAGATTTCTACGCCGGTAAAGTCCATGAGTTCAAACGGACCCATTGGATAGTTCAGACCCAGTTTAACGGCTGTATCAATATCCTCTGGAGTGGCTATTCCTTCTTCCACAATGCGAATGGCCTCAAGGAACTGGGGCATCATAATGCGGTTGACGATGAACCCAGGAGTGTCTTTCTGAACCACTACAGGAGTCTTACCCATACCTTGAGCAGCCTCTGATGCCAACTTCACAGTCTCATCACTGGTGTAATAACCCCGAATGACTTCTACCAGCCTCATGATCAGAGGAGGATTAAAGAAATGCAACCCAACAACCTTATCAGGACGGGTGGTGGCGGAAGCTAAAGCAGTAATTGACATGGAAGACGTGTTAGAACCAAAAATCGTTTCAGGACCGCAAATCTTATCCAGTTTTTCAAAAGCACTTTTCTTAATTTCAAGATTTTCGAAAATAGCCTCAATTACCAAATCAACTGGAGCAAAATCCTCCATATTAGTGGTGATGCTGATCCGCTTCAAGACCGCCTCTTTTTCATCGACCGTCATTTTCTTCTTCTCGATGCTCTTGTCCATGAAACCAGCAATACGCTTAACTGCCCCTTCCACAAAACGTTGTTCCACATCACAGAGTACGACTTCGAAACCCCTCACTGCTGCCAGGTGGGCAATTCCCCCACCCATTGAACCTGCACCTAATACCCCGATTTTCTTAATTGACATCATTCATACCTCCTATGTCTTTTTTCGTTTTTTCCCTATGTTCTTTGGAAGCTTCTTGCCTCTTTCAAGCTCTTTCAATCAGCAGCGCAATTTCTTGCCCACCGCCAACGCACGCACTTGAAATACCGTAATGACCCTAGCGAAGCTCCAATTCGTAGGCTAAGGTACCCGTAATCCTTGCACCACTGCAGCCTAGGGGATGACCCAAAGAAACGCCGCCACCATTTGCATTCAGTCGTTGATACGTAATATCCATATTGCTTAATTCAGACCGATTAAGTGCTTCTTTGACAACCAGTGCGGCAAGTTCTTCAACGGATACTGTCTTTAGTCCACGACAGTACGCGTCAACGGCCGTTCTGGCGAAACTCGTAATTAAAACTTTGTTCATTCTAGATCCTCCTAAGATAAATTCAGCAATTCATGCGATCAAAGTATTGTCTACGTTGAGTACAGCCTCCTTCGACTTATACGAGATTCATATTTTGTATTATTCAGTTAATTATAATACTTGCAATTCCTGTGCCAGAATACTCAAGTGTGTCAACACCCCTTGGTGCAACTAACGGAAGACAATATATCTACACAATACGAATAAACTGTAAAAATCCTTTCCCTCTCTTGTAAAAAATTTTGTCTAAAATAATGCTCTGCCAACTAAGCGCACCAAAAAAGGCTGCAGAAAACTTACAGCCTTAAAAAACCAATTTACTACTATTTGTAATTTAACATCTTTGACAGCATTGGCCTGCTAATTCCGAGCTTCAATGCCAGTTCACTATTATTAAGCTTGCCCTTTGCTCTCATTCTCCGAACGATTTCGATATTCATTTCCACTAAAATGCTAATACCCACGTTGATCTGTTCCTCGGCAGGGCTACCCTTACTCGGAAAAGCAGTTCATCTGACCCGGATGATAGATACATTTTTCTTCGATTTCTTCTATTTCATCATCAATGTCCATCAGTGCCGTTAACCATTTTGCACGGTTATCCTTATCTTCTGCTAAGTATGTTAAAACCTTTTCACGCTGTAAACGCAGAATTTCAGTTCGATTCATAACGCACAATCAAGCTCCTCTCTGAATACTGATTGACAAAAATATTTCCTCCATAAAGGTAGCAAGTATACCATACCAACTAAGTCGTTAGATTCTATAAACCCTATGATTAATAAAAAGGTCTAAACGACGAGATCCATTTATACGAGTTTGTGATCTTAAATCACTCATCTCTTTTCTTCCTCTTATCAATACCTGTCCCTTCATGAATAACTACTCTCTTAAACTCAAGTCAATAAACCTTCCTTAATAACAGTAATAATTCTACTGTTCAGTTAATTACGTATGCAATTTCCGCACTTCCTTTTTATAGACACGGAGCGTTGATAAAAAAACCGGCAGTATACTTCCATCGTAAGATGCCATAGAGATACTATTAACCATAATAATCATTATCAGACTAAAGGAGGCATATAGCACTATCTGTTAAATATAGCCTTCAAGGGGGTAAATGCTTTCTACTACTCCCCCTGAAGACTCCTATTTCAAGTTTGGTATACCCTATTATCCCTAGACTTCTTTAGCTACACCACATACTTACCTTCTCCTGAGATTGCTGCAGCAATCTCCTGTCTCAACGCCACAGTGTTTCGGGTAGTATACTTGGTTAGTTTTTGCAGATTTTCCAGTAGGTTTGGCAATTCCTCACCCTCAGCAAGGGCTGTCAAAGTTTCTTTGGCCGTATATTCCAAAAGGCCGACGGTCGAATTAATGTAGGCCATAGCCATACTAAGCTTAAGTTTTGACTTGGCCTCGCCCTCATTAGCTAAGGCCTTCTGAGCCCTGAGCCAGGCGCTTTCGATTGCAAAAGCCTGAATAGCTAAATCCGCTAGCCTACCAATAATTTCTTGCTGTTTTGGCAAGTCTTTCCCATACCTCTGAATCCCGGTATCCATAGTCAGCAGGAAGATATCCTTTGCTGCCTGTACTAAACCTTCTTCCCCTTCTCTGACCAAACTTCCCGCTGCGATTTCTTCCTTAAGCTTTGCGATGGCTTCCTGAAGAGGCAAATTCCCGTTAGTCGCCCGTCGCAGCAGGGTTACGGGGATTATCGTACGGTTAATTTCATTCGTCCCTTCAAAAATACGATAAATTCTAGCATCCCGGTAAAGTCTTTCTATGGTATATTCGGCACTAAACCCATACCCTCCATGGATTTGTACCCCTTCGTCTACAGCATAGGCCAGAGCTTCCGTGGCAAAAACCTTATTCATTGAGCACTCCAGGGCATATTCCTCAATACCCTTGGCAGCAACCTGGCCCCCGTCATCACCTGAGGTATCCAGACTGTCCATCATGTTTTCTAACAGGCCTCCAGTACGGTAGACCATGCTCTCGGTCACATAAATTTTAATAGCCATTTCAGCCAGTTTTTCCTTAATCAAACCAAAATTCGAAATGGGGGTGCCAAACTGCTTGCGGTCATTGGCATAGGTAGCGGCCAGTTCTAGGGCAAACTTGGCATTACCCACAGAATTTGCTGCTAGTTTATAGCGACCCAAGTTCAGGATGTTAAAAGCCACTACATGCCCTCGGCCGATTTCAAATAACAGGTTTTCCACTGGCACTTTTACATCGTCAAGGATGACAGACCTGGTGGAGGAGCCTTTAATGCCCATTTTGTGTTCTTCTGCCCCGCTAGAAAGGCCCTCAGAATCTCCATCAACGATAAAAGCAGAAAACTTATCCCCATCTATTTTGGCGTAAACTATGAATATATCTGCCATTGCAGCATTGGTAATAAACTGTTTGGTTCCATTTAAGGTGTAATATTTACCATCGGGACTTAAATCTGCCCTGGTTTTTGCAGACAAAGCGTCCGACCCCGCTCCTGGTTCAGTCAAAGCATAGGCCCCGACTTTTTCGCCTGTGGCTATTCCTGGTAGGTACTTTTTCTTTTGTTCATGGTTACCGAACATTACGATAGGCATACTGCCAATACCTGTCTGGCCACCCTGAGTCATGGCAAAGGACCCAGACCGCCCCATACACTCAGCAATGATCGTGGTGCTAATTTTATCCATCTCCATGCCGCCATAGTCTTCCGAAATATCGGCACCATTAAGGCCCAACTCTCCGGCTGCCTCCAGAAGCTCTCTGATCAGGCCTTCTTTTTTGGCTTCCAGCTCATCCATTCTAGTCAACACACTATCAGTAACAAAGCCCGCAGCCGTCCGATAAATCATTTTGTGTTCTAAAGTGAAATCCTCGGGTGTGAAAACATCTTGGGGATTGGTTTGACCAAAGAGAAAACTTCCTCCTTTAGGTAAGTTACTCATTTAAGTTCACCCTCACTTTCATAGAATTTTTCTAAGGATCTACTTTCTGTCAAGTTAGTTTTTTTCACAATTGCCTCTATACCTCTTAAGCGCCTCTTAAGCGTTAATTCTGCCAATACTTTCGATACTTCTTCCTTTCGTTTCAACAATAAAGAAAAAGGCTACAATTGATGCTAATACTGCTGGAATAGCGAAGAAAACAAACGTACCGGTAAAACCAACACCTAACTGCTGTATATACCCTCCTGCGATGGGGCCGAGAAATCCTCCAACACGTCCAAATGCCTGAGCCGAGGAAACACCGGTATTTCTAAATTCAGTTGGGTACCCTTCAGCAAGGAGCGGTTGTGTTCCACTTAGACCCCAATTCATTGCTAGGCCCACTAACATTCCACAAATAACGACTTGCCATTGATTTGTAGCAACTCCTAGCATGAGAATGGCTACAGCCGTAAAGATCCAACCTAAAATCACGTTTGTTCTGCGTCCAATGATGTCTGCTACATAACCAGTGCCCAGGCCACCAACTGCTCCTAAGACATTTTGTAAAACGGCGAAAGAATAACCCTTCACTAAACCATACCCTTTTCCTACAAGCAGGGTTGGCAACCAACCATTGATTGCATATATTACCACTGAGCCCATGAAGTATATGACCCAAAGAGCCAACGTTGCCTGACGATATTCTGGCGAAAATAAAGCACTTACTCCAACTTTCTTTGGGGGAGGTGGTGCAACTAAACTACTTGGGGCCCATTCACCTGCTACACCATTTGAAGCTATCTCCATGCGTTTAATTAACTCTATTGCTTCTTTCTCTCGCCCTTTGCCTAAAAGCCAATGCAATGATTCAGGAAGTGCAGCCATCAAAACAAATGCGTATAAAGCAGGTATCCCTCCTACAAGATAGCAAACTCTCCATCCATATACGGGAACCACATACATTGCCACTATACCCGCCAGCACCCAGCCTAACACATAAAAGGACATGATCGACGAGGTGAAAAAGCCTCTGTTTTTGGTTGGTACGCTCTCGGACATCATAGTTACGGCAATAGGGATACATGCACCAAAACCGATACCACCTAGGATCCTAAGAAGAGCAAACCCTTGGAAACTTTGAACAAAATAAACTGGAAATGTTAACAGGGAAAAAACGATAACAAAGATAGCAAGAGTCTTTTTTCTCCCAATGCGATCAGAAATTACTCCTGCACCCATTCCCCCAATCAATAAGCCAATAATGCTCCACGAAGAAAGGCTCCCCATTTGAATCTTCGTTAAAGTCCATTCCTTAGCCATCTGTGGCATTGTATAGGAAACAATCATGTAGTTATAACCAGCAAAAATAAGGGCAAGCCCAATTAAAAAGTAAATTCTAAAGGTGTATTTTGATACACCTAATCTATCAACAATCTCGGAAATTGAAGTCTTTTCCATTTGTTTGTTGCCTCCCCTATTTTTCTCCATTCTGATCCGTTCAGGCTAACAACCCCTGCCCTTAATCTCTGAGCTATTTCCGCATCATTGTTGAAGCACCGCCCTCTAGATAATGCCTTTTTCCCTAAAAGCAGCTATTTCGCTATTACTGTAACCGAGGAGTGTATTAAGAATAACTTCGGTATCCTGCCCAAGGTTCGGAGCCCCCCGCCATACTTGAGCTGGTGTCTCGCTCATCTTCGGACAGAACCCAAAGGCTTTCACTGTCTCCCCCATGGTCTCATCTTTATACTCAATGAAATTCCCCCTCTTCTGGTAGTGCTCATTGGCGGCCAAATCAGCAGAGGTCCTCACGATCCCACAGGGAACCTTCAAGCTCAGCAAGTACTGCTTGCCTTCCTCCGCATCGTGCGCTGCTACCCATTCAGAGGCAATACGATTTAGCTCAAGGCCCATTTCAGAGTTTATCGCTTCTACCGAACCACCTGCCACTTCGTGGGTGTACTTGTTCAGGTCGAGGCCAAGGGCTTTGACGAATCTCCCGTAAACTGCAGGACCATAGGCGCCAATGTATAAATACTTATCGTCCTTTGTCTTGAACAGGTTACCAGGTTGGAAGATGGCTACCTTATTACCCGATCTTTGCCTAATTTTGTCTAGCAGGAAGTACTGTACGAAGGTGTCATTAAGGCACTTACTCATGGCCTCGATCTGAGCAATGTCAATGGCTTGACCCTGGCCTGTCTTTTGAGCGTGATGGTAGGCCATCAGAATCCCGTTGACTGCGAACATAGCAGTCAAGTAATCGTTGATAAATGTGGCTGCGTGAGAAGGAGGGGATGGCTCCGGGAAACCATTTAGAAACATATAGCCGCCCTCGGCTTGGCCAATAGGGTCGTACGAAGGCCTGTCGCACTCTGAGGGAACACCGCCGAACTGTGGCCTCCCAAAGCCGCTGATGTGAGCAATGACAAGCTTCGGGTTTATTTCTAACAACATCTCTTCGGTTATTCCCAACTTCTCAGTCCAAACCATATTCTCCACCCAAACATCACAGTTCTTGATCAGGGAAAGAAAGATTTCTTTAGACTCCGGGATTTTGAGATTAATTTCAAGGGTTAAACTGAGCTTATTCCTTGCCTCCTGAATCCAACCGGCACTAACCTTCCTGTCACCGTGCTTAACTACAGGAGCCTGTTCGCGGTAGGGGTCTCCAACGTTTGGCCGCTCAACATGAATGACCTCAGCCCCATATTCCGCAAGCATTGATGCTGCAAAAGGAGCCGCAACGATACTTCCAGTCATCAACACTCTCATACCCGTAAGTGGCCCGTATTTTGGCATTAATGCCGGTGCTGGAATACGTTCAATTTCCTTCCATCTCTCCATATTCTTCTTATCCCCTTTCCGTATTTTATCAAAACCAATCTGCTTTGTTGCCCTGACGACACACACAGTTCAATGTGCTTCCATTGGGTAGATGAGAATACAACCTCCTTTCTATTTCTACAAATTAAATTTTTAAATAATTCAGTATATTTGGTTATAATGCAATTGCCGTGCCAAGATAAACACCTACTCCAACACCGCTTGGTGCAACTAATCCGAGGTAAAAAGGCTGCACACCAAAAATAAACTGTAAATATTCTTTTCCTCATATGTAAAATTTTTTATCTAAACAACGCAAACTAAGCGCGCCAAAAAAGACTGTAAAAAACTTACAGCCTTGATAATGTTTAATGTTTTATTTGTAGTTTAACATCTTTGACAACGTGGGCCTGCTAATTTCCGAGCTTCAATGCCAGTTCGCTATTACTAAGCTTAGCCCTCGCTCTCATTCTGCGGACGATTTCGATATTCATTTGAATTCATTATTCTTCTTCCGATACAGCATAGTGCGGTGGACCCCTAATCGCCTTGCCGCTTCGTCTACCCGCCCACCACATTCAGCCAACATTTGATGTATATACTTCTCTTCTACTGCTTTCATAACACTTTTCAAGGTCCCTTGATAGGCTATATCTATTTCTGGCAAACATTCTAAATCATACTCAAAATATAAAATGTCACTAGTTGACGTAATAACCAACCTCTCTATTACATTACGCAATTCTCGGACATTTCCAGGCCAACTATAGTCGAGAAACGCCTGAGTCGCTTGCGCAGAGAATGCCTTCTTTAGGGCGTATTTTTTATTCAATTCTTTTAAGAATTTGTGAGCGAAGATAAGAATATCCTCAGCCCTTTCTTTTAGAGGCGGTAATTTGATGGGTATTACATTAAGCCGATAGTATAAGTCGCTTCTAAACAGTTTTTGGCTAATCATCGCTTTTAAGTCTTTATTCGTAGCAGCAATAAATCGAACATTGGCCTTGTAAATGCTCGTATCACCCAACCTTTGTACTTCACTGGATTCTAATACTCTTAACAGCTTAGACTGCATTGCTAAAGGCAATTCGGCAATTTCATCCAAAAACAACGTTCCATTATCGGCAACTTCAATTAGTCCCGGTTTTCCTTGTGGATTTGCGCCCGAGAAAGCCCCTCGCACATAGCCGAAAAATTCCGACTCTAATAATTCATGGGGAATCGCTGCACAATTTACCGGGATAAACGGTTCCTTCGATCGAAAACTATTTCGATGTATATGCCTTGCCATTACTTCTTTACCAGTACCGGTCTCTCCAATCAGCATGACAGTACTGTCGGTTTTCGCTATGACATTACTGACCTCAATAATTTGTCGCATTTGTTGACTTTCAGCCACTATTTCTTTACTTTCCAAATCCATCTCACTTAAATATTCTACCGCAGTTTTGTAACGATTAACGGTTGTTTTTTCTTTTTCTAAAGCTGCGATATACTCATCAATCACATTTTTTTCACGTGCATTAGTGATGACCATAACAATGTCGCCATTTTCATCTATTAAAGGATTACTGGTAGCCATAGACTGAACTCCACGATTGTTTCTCACATTCCCCGAAACAAGGGAACGTGTTTTTATTGCCTTCATAGTTGGAGACCAGTCATATAAACCTTCTTTTAGAAGATCTTCTACATTTTTTCCAATAAGTTCTTCAGCCTTATACCCCATAAACTTTCCGGCACCCGCATTAGCAAAAAGCACGTTACCGAATTTATCAATGACAAATATCGCATCCGATGAATTGTCAATAATCTGTTGTAAAAACTGCTGTTCGCGTACTTTCCTTAATCCTTGTATAAATGGGTGTTGTTGTTTAGAGTTTAGCTGTACGTGTTCAGAAATCACTTTATCCCCTCCATTAGTGGCTTAAATAGAAAAAGATAGCGCCTAGCTAAACTAATATCTCTCCGCAAGTAAAATTGTTCGTTAACCATAAATTATCTGAATATACCTATAAATTTATGTTTTAAACCTATTCAACATTAGTTAAAAAATACCTTCCGAAAAATTCCAAACAATAAATTTGCTTACAATGCTCAAATAAAAAGCCGGAATGACGTATAAATACGTATCTATTCCGGCTAGATTTGAGCGCCACTGCAGCTTTGGGTTCTATAAAACCTTTGTCGCGTTCGATACCCCCTTTGATTCCGCCACGTTCGTGTGCTCATCTGCCAGCTTATAAAAAGGGCCTTTTCCCATAAACCAAATATTAAGGACTACCATCATAGCCATCCAAAATAACCAAACCAAGGGTTTGTTAACATGATTAGAAAGTTCAGGTTTCAGTCCTAATAAAGGAAAACATAGTGCGTAATAAATAAGATAATGGGCCATACCAATAACGAAAACTCCAACTGTACGAACGACCCACCCAACAACGTTTCCCCATTTCTGTGGCCAGTTGTCAAAGTAATGGTTCCAGATCAAAAACGGTGATAAAGTAAACCCGGCCATGGTGGCGGTATGGTAATAGCGCCATACCAAGGACGTGGGCCCATCAGAAGCCTTTGGATCCACGGCACCCCATATCGCTCCCATCCCAAACATTAAAACTTTTACCGTTAGATAGGCCATAAGAATAATTGAAACCAAGGCAACCAGCCCAATCCAAGGTTGTTTTCTTGCAAGATGAAACGGTTTTCCGGACCATATATTCCCTGTCATAAAAAGGTAAATGATCATCCATTCCCAAATTCCTACGACATAGTTCAAGTGCGAGACGCCATCAATCCCCCCCCACCAAGGTGCAGCCGCTGCAAAAGGTTGCTTTAGAACTACACTAACGTAGAAGGGGTAAATAAGCGTTCCATAGGCCAAAAGCGTCACTACAGTGGTGATTCCCCATTCCGCTAAACCTAAGGCAGGCTGGGTCAGTTTACCTCCCCATGGCCACTTATGGAAAATAAGCGTCCAAAACGCATAGGTGAAAAACCCTATAAGGACGAACATTGTAATCGCCCCACCGACGTATTCTTTAGCTAATTCTTCTGCTATGCCCCTGTGCACCAAGGCCTCAACACTCCAAAGCGGAAGTATAAGCTTTCCAAGAAAGCCTTGAAAGATATCATAAATAATCACATAGGTCATTATGATATTGACCCCAGTTTCCACAACCGCTCGTGTCAGCGGTTTAAGCTTTGCGAAGGGCCAATCCCCAAAAACAATATGTTGCCAAACACCCACCAAAACCATCATGGCTAAATACTCAAGAATGGGATGTTCATAGTATTTGAAGATTCCATTGGGAGATCCAAAAATGTACCACGTTATCAAAGCGATGATAAAAAAGGAAACTGTTGCAATAAGACCAGTGATAGGTTGCCCCCAGCGGGATTGTGAACCGTGATTTGACATTGACCTTCCTCCCTTAAGTTGATTTCAAAAACGATTCAAAGTAATCGTGTCCAAATGTCAGGTCTCCAACGTTTTGTCGTTCAACAGAATCACCTGAGCCCCATATTCCGCAAGCATAGATTCTGCAAATGAAGCCCGACGATACTTCCACTCATCCACACTCTCAAGCCAATAGTGGTTCATAAGTCGGCATTAAAGCTGGCTCAGGAATGTGCTCAATTTCCTTTCATCTTTCCAAATGCTTCTTATCCCCTTTCTGTATTTCTCAAAACTAGTTTGCTTTGTTCTCTGACGACACACAGTTTAATGTCCTTACATGGTGTCAATGAGAAAACAACCTCCTCTCCATTCCTGGATTTAATTTTTTAATAATTCAGTTATTTGTATAATTGCAATTATCATGCCACGATAACAAGATTTGCCACCCCACTAGGTGCAACTAACTGAGAAAACAAGAGGTAGGCCAACCACACAAACTGTAAATATTCTTTCCTCTGATGTAAAAAATTTTACCTAAAAACACTCAATCAACTAAGCGCACTAAGAAAGGCCGCAAAACATTTGCAGCCTTTCTTAGTACGTTATCTTCATTTATTTGTAGTTCAACATTTTAGACAGCGTGGGCCTGCTAATTCCCAGCTTCAATGCCAGTTCACTATTACTAAGCTTGGCCCTTGCTCTAATTCTGCGGACGATTTCGCTATTCATTTCCGCTAAAGTACTAATACCGACGCTGATTTGGTCCTCGGTAGGCCTACCCTTACTTTTAACAGAAAAAACAGCTTCAGCGAATTCCTCTTCCAACAGCTCTAACACGATTTCAGATGCATCTCTCTCGCTGTCAGCCAACACAACACATCTCTCCAAGAAATGTTCCAGCTGCCTGCTGTTACCAGGCCAATCCATATTCGAAAGCTTTTTAATGACCAATGGAGGCAACCTGAAGATTGACTTGCTATACTTATTAGAAAATCTTTGTAAGAAGAAACCAATCTGGTCAGGGATATCCTCTCTTCTCTCTCGTAGAGGCGGTAATACTAAATTTAATACGTTTAAGCGGAAATACAGGTCCTCCCGGAAGGGGCCCTTGTTGATTAAATCCTCCAAATTCTCATTAGAGGCGGCGATCACCCGAACATCCACCGGAATTACACGATCGCTACCTATCCGCCGCACTTCTTTTTCCTGCAACACCCGCAACAAGTTGCCTTGTTGATCCAATTTCATTTTTCCGATTTCGTCCAAGAACAGGGTGCCTCCATTTGCCAGTTCAAACAAACCAGGTTTTCCGCCTTTACTTGCACCGGTAAAGGAACCTTCAGTATAACCAAAAAGTTCGCTTTTAAATAAGTTATCGTCCAAGGTAGCACAATTCACAGCAATAAAAGGTCCTTTACTCCTTACGTACTGCTCATTATGAACACTTTGTGCAAGCAATTCTTTCCCAGTGCCACTCTCTCCCCGGATAAGCACAGTGCAGTCAGTGTTGGCATACTTTCTAGCCTTTGCAATAACAGAAGACATTTTGCTGTTTACGTGGATAATATCGTCAAAATAATACCTGGCAACCTGTCCCTTCGTGAATAATTCTTTACGGTTCTTAGTTTCATCTTGGACCTTCGGAATTTCCATAAACGTAACCAAAATACCTTTTGGACACTGCTGGTCGATAATAGGAATTTTATTTACCAAAACTGTACCATTCAAGACCTGGTGAACGTACCCCAACCTTTTCTCAAGACCCTCAAATATTTCAACCAAACACCGACAGAAGCTTAATTCTTGCAACGGTCGTCCCACCACTTCAGCTTCACTCAACCCAAAAAGCCTAGAAGCCACCGGGTTGAAAACTGATACAATATTTTCCTCGTTAACAACTATGATTCCTTCATGCGCATAAGCCGAAATTGCATTCATCTGTTCAACATTTACTTTCTCCCGAATTTCGGCCTCTATAATATCTTTAGCCCATGAAAGGGCATTTCTAACCGTGTTTTCCCCAGCCGACACGGAAATAAATTGTAATCCCTCCTTTCTCACCAAAGCTGAGATTTTTTCGCCAACACCCAACACTACTTTGCAACCATTTCGACGCGCATTTACAACCTGAATTTCAAGTTCCCGCCAGTTGTTATATTCATACACTTTTACCTGAAGACCAAGAACACCGCTAAGCTTTTCAATAACAGGAAGATTCTCAGAGCCTGGAAGTAACAGGCCTATTTCTTTTCCGAACATCCTTGCCTGATCAAGCGCCAGGACTATTTCATGCTCAGTTGGATGGATATCGACCATGTGTGCAGAAGGCAATTCTTTGCGCAAAAGCTTCAGAGTAGCCCCACCACAGGCTATTACCCTGATACGGTCAGGGTCCTGGGATATGATATCCTTGACCAGGGTAACAGCTGCTTTAAATGAACTTTCTATAATGAAGACGGAGGAATCCATTTCATTCCGGACTTTCTCTACTAGCTGGGTTACTTCTTTGTTCGGTGAAATAAGAACAATCTCTGCCTGCATATATATTCCCTCCAGTTCGACAAACAATAACGCCAAGGTTAGTCTGCTTGTTGGTCATCCCAAGTTATAGTGTAATTTTAATTATCTCCTGCCAAAGCTAATTAAAACTTTTTTCACGTTTTAGAGGTATGACTTCAGCCCAGTTCATAACGCATATCAATTCCTTTCTAATAAAAGATTTTTAATTATTCGGTTAATTTTAAGCCTTAAATGTTGTTTTCACTTTAGCCAATTGTTTGCGGAAGGCATTCTTGGCGCAAAGTTACATAGTTTACCCCTGTTGGCAATTACCCTGAATATTATACCTTGACACTACTGCTCTACTTATGCCCCATGCGCAGTTTTTTGTGCTTCTTCGCGCCTACCTGATTATAAATATAAGCAAGTTCCATACCAAATCACTCAAGAACACAATATAATTATTTTTAATATTAAAATAAGTCCCAATTTACTAAACAATTAGTAAATTGGGACTTATCCTAAAGGGATTAATTCATTGGTTTTTTTTTAATCCTTAAGGGTTAAACCTTAAAAAAAGTCGCATAACCACTACAACTTGATTGCATTTTCAAGACATCCAAGGATCGTGCTTCGACTCTATCACTTCAATAACGCGTCCACATCTTTTCGATAATACTCATAGGCGACCTCTATCTTAAAACCAAATTTCTTATAAAGCCCCAACGCCTGTACATTGACACTATTTACGTCAAGCGTTATTTCAGTTTTTCCGCCTTGCCATAAACTATCGACAATCTGATGTAGTAGTTCTTCTCCATATCCCCTGCCCCTATATTCGGGTACTATCCCAAACCCAAATATTGACCCTACACCGTCTTCTTGATTTATCGAGCCTAAACCTATAAGTTCACCGTTTAAAGCCGCAAGGTACTGTTCCCGAGTTTCAGATGCAAAACAATTCTCAATCCGGCTTTTAGCATCTTCGTAAGGCTCATCGAACGTTCTGATACTCGTCTCGATTACCTTTTCAAGGTCTTTCAACTCGGACCGCAAAAGAGATAGTCGATATGTGTACGCATTTCCCTTCACACTCCCAGATCGATTTCTCGATCCATCCCGATCTAATCTCATAAAATACTCGGTATGCTCATACTCAGCAGCTAGAGCATCGATTAGCTGTTTACCGGAGCTCGATCGGGATTCGCATACAAACAGCACCTCGGAAATGTCGAATTTTCTAAGTTCCTTGGCTGCTTTCGTTAGTAACTTTTTAAAATATCCATTTCTTCTATATTCGGGTAAGGTATAACCCGTAATTTCTGCTTCCAGATGTGTAGGGATGAACATGGATAACATACTGATTAACTCCTGATTCTCGTAGAGCAGAAAGACATTTTTAATATGACAATTGAAATTTAAAGATGGGTCTAAGAACATGCTTCCCTCAAGGTCATCATACTTATTACAAATTCTCTCAAGCTTAAGAACTTCATTTAAAGTCTTCTCTTCTAAACTAACATACCCTTTAATAAACATTGATTTCCTCCTTAATGACCGCCCACATTTATTATAAGGTTTTTCTAGGTACTCGGACAAGGGCTTTCAAGATTACGATGATGTTATCCCTATTAACGCTTGAACTCAAGCATTCAAATATTACGAGGCTAGAAGCATATTTACTTGCTTCCAGCCTCGTCTTTTCCACTTGTAAAAGTCCATTTCAGTTTGCTCTGATCTAAAACCGGCCACTCATATTGGCCGGTTCTAAAGTTGTGGTTAATGCGATTAGTTAGACATAAATCCTTAATAATCCCAGAACTAAAACAGTGGTTACTGCAATTAGGATTAAGGAAAATACGAAGGCGATTCTAATGACCTTCGTTTCTTCCCCCATCTTATCAATGGCTGCAGCAGCATTTTGCAACTTAGCTGGAGAAATGACACTTGCCAACCCCCCGCCAAAGGCCAATCCAGCAGTAACAATAAGCATTCCTTGTAATCCCATGTGGAGCAAACTTGTCGTCTTCATGGTATACATCGAGAACATAGCGATCGTAGATGCCTCACTACCCGTGATGAATCCGCCTAATAAACCAATGAAAGCGACCACAGCTCCGTAGGCATTACTAAAGATCTGGGACGAGAAATTCGCCAAAACCTGCACCATGCTTGCGACAGCGAACTTATTGGCTACCATATCGTAGCCGGAAAAATTCATAATCTCCCCAATGCTAAAGAAGATAACGACTGCAAAGACTGGTCTAGGGGCCCTCCTCCACCATACCTTGAACGTCTCTTTCAACTGAGCAGACGTCGGTTTTATAAAAGGAATAGAAAGAAAGATACTCACGAAAATCCATGTATAAGCATTCCACAATGCTCTTGTCATAATTGGCTTACCATCTGCCGACAAGCCGACGATAGGAAGTGTCACTTTTCTGTATAGAAAATTAAACATATCCGTCGGTAGATTAAGGGCAAGGATTAGAATAATCAGCAGACCCCAAGGGGTTAATGCTTTCCAAAGAGGATAGTTCTTTTCATACTGCAATTCCTCGTCCGTAAGCTTGCTTTTATCGATGACTTTTTTTCCTGTGGTCACAAGGTAAAGAACCATAGCGATGATAACGGCAGCGCCGCACATAATACCTGTCAGCACCACCAATCTATCCACCTTGTTCGTAAAGTATGAGACCAAGGTTATCACCGCGCCAGTAATCAGACAAGGTAGCCAGCCGTCCTTGATTCCCTGCCACCTGCCGACAATCCAGAGCATGCAAAAACCAATTAAGGTAGAGATAACCGGCAGGAACATGAAAAACACGCTGCCTGCCTGAGATAAGCTAATTTCGTGCCCCTTACCTAGAAAAGAGTTGGCCATGTCAACAAACACAACCACAGGTGCACCCAACAAAGCATAGGTGCAAAGAGCATCATACCCGATACACGGAAGCGCAATAGAAACATAAGTGGAGTAACCCAGCGCCAGCATAATGGGGGGGAGCAAAGAGACAGGGGTTGCTCCAACTGATACCATCAGGGTTCCGAAGCCAATATTGATCATCATTATCTGTACAGCCCTGTTTTCACTAGCAATCGTTTTAATAAAAATAATAATTCTTTTTAGAGCCCCCGTCTTCTCCATATAGGCCATCTGTAATAAAGACGTTGCGACAACCAAGGAAACCGCAAATGACTTTACCCCACCAGCAATGGTAGAGCGAAGGATCACTTCAGGACTTGTTTGAAAAAATAAGAACGCAATAACCGAAACAACAATCCATCCTACAACCCCACTTAGATCGGCAGGTTTTTTCCATACGACAAGCATCAATATTATGACTGCAATCGGGGTCAATGTTAACAATAGTGAACTAATTAACATCCTTACTACCACCCCACTTTAAAATTTAATTCAAGAGTTATACACAATGTTAAGGGATCCGTGTAGGACTTGCCCTATTCCACACACTGATTGCGAAAATCGAAGACTCTTTTAGCTTTACCGGCACTGCGTTCGAGGGTTCCTGGCTGCACTATTTTCAAGCGGACATTAATAGAAAGTACGCCGTGGAGCCTCTGACGAATGTGTCCTGTGAAATCCTCAAGCTTGGAATATGGTTCAAGCAAGTCTTCGCGAGTAAGCTCCACCACCACTTCCAGCTCGTCGAGGAAGTTCCGCCTGTGGACATTGATCACGTAATTAGGTCCGATGCCTTCGATATTCATCAAGACACTTTCAATTTGAGAAGGAAAGACATTAACTCCGCGGATAATCAGCATATCATCCGTACGACCAACAACCTTGCGCATACGCGCTGTGGTCCGACCACACTGACAAGGTTCCTGGTTGATACGGGATATGTCCTTAGTTCGAAAACGTATCACGGGAAATGCTTCCTTAGTCAAGGAAGTGAAGACTAGTTCACCTTCCTGGCCAGGTTCGAGAACTTCACCAGTCTCAGGATCAATCGTCTCAACAATAAAATGGTCCTCAGCAATATGATGGCCGCACTTGTATTGACATTCCCCGGCCACTCCAGGTCCCATAACTTCGCTTAGTCCATAGTTATCTGAGGCAGAGATGTTCAATCTCGATTCAATTTCCTTGCGCATTTCCTCCGTCCAGGGTTCACCCCCGAATAGCCCAATCCTTAGATTCAAGGAGGAGATATCAATCCCCATCTTCTCGGCAACTTCAGCGATATAGAGCGAATAACTAGGAGTCGAAATCAGAACAGTTGTGCCAAAATCTCTCATTAACATCAGCTGTCGTTCTGTATTCCCTCCCGAGACAGGAACGACAAGGGCGCCTGCCCTTTCCAGTCCATAATGAAGGCCAAATCCCCCTGTAAAAAGGCCGTAGTTAAATGCAATTTGAGCAACATCTTCCGAGGTTATACCCGCCGCAGTGACCATCCTAGCTGTTAGATCTGTCCAGTTATTAAGATCATTAGCTGTATAGCCAACGACCACTGGGCGACCCGTAGTGCCCGATGAGGCATGAACACGAACTACTTCCTTTTGGGGCACGGAGAAAAGTCCAAAGGGATAATTGTCCCTTAAATCAACCTTCGTCGTAAAAGGGAGACGCTTTAAGTCGTCTAAAGATTTGATATCCTCAGGAGTAACATCCAATTCTTCAAATTTGGCTCTATAATGGGGCACCTTGTTGTACACTCTGTTAACAGTCCACTTCAGTCGCTCAAGCTGTAGTTCTTCCAGCCGACTACGGCTCATACATTCTTTCCCTAAATCCCAAATCACTATTAACCAACCTTTCTTCGCAAAAATTCAAAACACAAAAAATAGCTACCCAAAAAGGATAGCTACTAAAGCACAATCACAGAATGCTTCAAATTCTACCATCCTTCCATTTAGATAAAGATAATGCGGACCAGTTCTACCCTACTACAAACCTGTGAAACAATTCTCAGGTTTCTCTACAGAATCTATTCTAACCAACTATTGAATAATTGTCTATCAAAAAATTATTGAAACTCGTTTTATCAATAGGCAACTGCACTTTATTATTCAGTACAAAAATTAAAACTAGATTAACATATCCCCAATATAGGTAACATGGGGTTATAACAGACTTAGCCTTCCAGTTTTGTTGCAACCCCATGTTTTTAAAAATTCCATATAAATTTAAGGATTATTCATTGCATCAAAAGAATAACCTGTTACGGTTACCAACATAGCCTGGGTTAGCTTGAAAACCTCGGTCGACAACCACATTTCTCGTAGTCTGTTGATAAATATGCTGGGGAACATCGACAATATTTTGGCGTCTAATATTCACAATGGGATGAATAACAGGAACTAACCGTTGAGTGTAATAATCTTGAACAATATATTGTGGGGGACAGCAAATTGGTCTACATTGAGCACCATACATCAAAATACACCTTCCTTTCTTTACTTACTATATTCAACGAGAAGGTCATTTGGTATTATATCCCATTAAATTCCAAACTCATATGTTGAAGTTACTCACGAATTGATACACATCCATTACCTGTTCTACCGACTGATCATTTCCAAGAATCCCAGAACTACTACCAAAGATATACCCGCCCCCCTTAGAAGCCACAGCCAATAATTCCAAAGCCCTTTCCTTTCTGTTATCCTTTTCAAACCACCCTAAATCATAGCCCCCCATTAAACAGAGACTATTTTTTGTCGCCGTTTTAACACTAGCTATGTCCGTAAGCGAAGAAAAGTCCAAGGAATGCAAACCATTAACCCCTGAACTAACGATATCGTCTATGACCGACAATAAATTTCCATCGGCATGGAAGAAAATCGGCGCTTCATGTATTCGTAACCCCTTAACCTGCTCTGAAAGACCTGGGAAAAAGTTGTTACGCAGAGCCGTAGGGGAAATAAACGTTCCACCTTGATAAGCTATATCATCAGCGATGATTATTCCATTAGCCCCTGAAGCTAGAGCATTTAAGCCTAGTTCAAGATTGTTAGCGACCGACTCTGCGACCAGGCTAGGTAATATTGGGTCACCTTTTGCGATTGCTATCAAATAATCGCTAAACGACGGAAAAAGTTTTGCTGTTCCTTGAAATGGACCATTAATTAAAGCAAAAATAAAAAAATCTGTCTCTTCCCGCCATGGTTTGAACCCGTCCCAAACCTTTCCTTTATCTTTTTGTGAGGAAGAGGAAGAAAACGCTAACGCATCTAACCCACAAAGCTCGCAAGCCTCCACCCTATCCTTAAACGTGACGTTATTGTTTAGGTTTAATAATTTGGCCACAAATCCATCGTCAAGATGAAATTCTCCTTTAGGTATGCGATCCACACGCTCAAAGCGTGTAGCCGCCAGGATTCTTTCAATTTTAGTCACGGGGCATGCCTCCTCCACTTACCTAATTGCTTTCGAGAACTTTTGATCGGATAATACCTTTAAACCTCAGTTAAACTGCATTTTTTTCCGACGCATTAACAGAAACAATGAATATAACACCCGTTTATAAATAGAACCAAGCACGAACTAGAGTTTGCTTGGTTCTTACCTTATTCATTTTTATTACCTTTACACTGACGGAGCCGCCATTCCGAATTGACTCCACTCTTCCCGAGAAGGACCCATAATCCCAGGAACTTTTAGCCCTGCCTGTCTCATGAGCACGGTCATTTGCCCTCGATGATGGATTTGGTGATCAATTAGAACATTTAATGTGGTGCCAATAGTCCAACATTCTCCATACATGTTCCGTTCCTCCAAAAGAGTACTATCATTCCAGCGACTTTTAATTTCATTTAACATAACTTTATTAGCCGCTCTATAAGCATCAGCTATTTTCTGTGCGG
Organism: Desulfosporosinus sp. Sb-LF; assembly: GCF_004766055.1. NCBI lineage: Bacteria > Bacillati > Bacillota > Clostridia > Eubacteriales > Desulfitobacteriaceae > Desulfosporosinus > Desulfosporosinus sp. Sb-LF. The sequence continues at coordinate 212,569 of NZ_SPQR01000003.1, forward strand.
TATTCGGAACAGGAGCGTCCTCTTGGATACCATCGAAGACTAAACCGGTTTTCGAAGTCATTTCAGGTATGGTTGTTACGATATGCCAGGCAATTCGCCCTAAGCTACGATCATCCATTGTGACTGATTGATCGAGGGAATCATCGGTTAATACATCAAGTATCCGTTGAGTAGATTCCGACTCCTTTTCCCAACTAACTAAAAAAGCAGCTATCGAAGTAAACATACTACCCCTCCCAACCCATAATTTCAACTAATGTTACCAGTCTATACCCATAAAGGTCAAGATTATATTGAACATTATGATTAGTAAGAAGACAATAGCCATATAAACAACTTTCTATAAATCTTCAAGATATTGCATGTATGCGTTTACTCATCCTCTGATTTGCTTGCAGTATCCATAATATTGTCATCTGCACCTATACTATTTTCATTACCTACAGGTACTTTCAAGGAGTTAATAAGATTACCTATTTGAACTCCCGTTAGTTGTTCGATAACTTCTGGCATTTGGGCCATCATATCCGTGATATCGCGCGTTACTTTTTGCATACCTGAGTTATCTCCACCCGTCGAGATGACTGTGATCTTATCTATGTTTTCTAGAGGGCTAGCAATAGCCTTTGCTAACTCTGGGATTCCTGATAAGAGTTTATCAAGAATGGCTGCTTGAGAGTAATTACTGAAGGATTGTGCTTTGGCTAAAATAGTATCTGCTTCGGCTTTGCCTTTGGCTCGAATGATTTCCGCTTCCGAATTACCAACTGCCCTAGTCGCTTCTGCTTTTGCTTCATTCTCAAGCTTAATAGTAAGAGCGTTGGCTTCGGCTTTAGCTTGATTTTCTATTTTAATTGCTCTAGCGTGTGCCTCAGCTGGCTTGATAATGTCTGCTTCTAGTTCTTTTTGTTTACGTTCAATTTCTGCATTTGCGACATTTACTTGCCCTTGTCGTTCAATCTCCTTGATCTTCCATTCCTGTTGGGTCAGGTTTTGTTTGAGTTCGGCTGTACGAAGATTATAGGCATTTTCCTTATCTGCTCTTGCAGTCTCGACTTCAGTGTCATATTTTGCTTTTTTAAGATTTAGTTCCTTAATATTCTCGGCTTGTTTTGATTGAGATGCTGTTTCCGCCATAACTCGTTCTTGTTCGGCGTTTGTTTTCGCAATCGCTGCGTCTCTATTGGCAGAAGCTTTGGTTGTTTCTGTCTCTTTCTCGGCAATAGCCTGAGCAATCTGAGCCTCTTTTAAGACACGCGCAATCTCCGGTTTACCCATATTTTCGATATAACCATTTGCATCTTTAACATTTTTAATGGTGAACGATCTAACTTCCAGACCCATTTTAGAGAGATCCAATTGACAAGTGGCAAGCATCCGAGATTGAACCATTTCAGGGTCCTTAACGATTTCTTCAACGGTTAACGTCCCGACGATCCCACGAAGATGTCCTTCCATGACCTGTTTTATCATCGCCTCACGTTCTTCAGAATCTTTATTAAGAAACTGGATCGAGGCCGTTTTGATACTATCTGAGTTATCCTGAACTTTAATCTGAGAAACCGCTTCAACCGTCACTGCCACCCCTTGGTTTGTATACAAGTCATTTTGTGGCGCGATATCAAAGGACATTAACGCTAAAGATAATCGTTTGGAGGTTTGCACAAGTGGCCACACAACTCTACCACCACCCGTTATGACATTACTTCCGCCCATACCGAAAACTACTAAAGCCTCATCCGGACCTACCTTTTGAAACATCTTAGCCAGAACGGTTACAACTAACAAGAGCCCAATCACTGCTATAAGAATAATTGTGATAACTTGAAATAAACCCATATAACCAACACCCTCCCCTTCGCATTGCCCGTTTCTTTAGTATTCCATCTTAAATTTATCTTTCTTAACGATTATGGCGACACCATTAACGATACCAATAATGACGACCTCTTCCCCTTTCTTCACGTCCCCTGTCTGCTTGTGCTTGGCAGTTATTGCCCTTGTATCTCCTTCAAGGGTGTAAATCACCTCTCCCACCCGATGTTCTGATACTACCGAACTTACCGTACCGGTTACTCCAATAATGTCTTCTAAAGTAGTAGTGAGGAATTTCGACTGTCCTTTCAGCATAGCAGAAAGCAGTTTCCGTACTGCATACCAGCATAACCACCCAATAGCAAGGGCGGGCATCAATGACAAAATAGCTTCTCTTCTTATTCCATATGAGATTAGTCCAGTTGCACCAAAACCAATCAGGAAGGCAAATAAAGCATTTATATTTAAGAGTGGAACATTATTACTTGAAGTAGTGTCCTGAGAGACTGCAGCGTGATGACCAATATGTACCGCGGTATGGTCAAAGCTTCCTTGTGGCGTGTGCGATGCCCCGTGACCATTTCCGAAGATCAAAGCCGTGATACTAAGTATGACCCCTAGACTCATACATATTACATAGACTGCATTGATGGTATCAATATAATAATTCCCCATTTTTCCACCCCCCATAGTTCCTCAGTTTGGATTAGACGCACACCTATCCTAATAACATACTTGCTAGTTACTTAAGTATGTATGTTTCTTCTAGTTTCTCGATCTCTATGATTCGGTAAAATCCAGTATATCCCTTTATTCTAACGGTCCTAATCTATATTTTCTGAGCTATTCCGGTACACCCTTCGCTATGAGCCCTGAAAGTCAAAATGAGGCCGCCTAACTGATGTTAGGCGACCTCTTATTCCGCGATGTAAAATCAAAGATGTTTTCCTCCAGTAAACATGGCTACAAACTACTAATTTGACGATTGAATTCTGAGAGTGTAAGACCACAGAGGAAGCTTCCAACCGTATCAAATCCCATTCTTTCAACCGTTTTGGCAAATCGTTCTTTCGGTGTGCCATTATCTCTATAATAGATAATAGCTTTTTCGACAATATCCAGTGCCTCACTTAATGAATAGAGACCTGGCAATACCCTTCCTATCGAGTATTCTTTTCCAGACATTCCCCCAATAAAAATAGCTACTTGGTCTGGTTTTCTACCCTGTAAGCCAACACATCCGAACCTAGGCTTAGAACAACCATTACCACACCCACTAACTTCGATTCTAAATTTATTAGGGAGTCTTTCATCATAATACCCTTTATAAAATCGTGCGTCGATTTCTTTTGTTACATCTTCGGTGTTAAATAAGCTCCTGCTACACACATTCCCTTTACAGGTATGAGCGGGTCTAACTCTCAAGCCTGTGCCACCAACAGACAGTCCCACTTCTTTAAGCTCTCTTTTTACATTATCGAGATCTTGATACTGTATCCAGGGAATTTCGACATTTAATCTTTGCGTTAGGCTAAAAGAACCCCTGCCATATTTCTCACTAACGTCGGCAATTTTACGCGATTCTTGGGCATTCATTTTACCAGACGGTATGGAAACACGACAGCTAAAGTGCACACCATCCTTCAGTGCAATAAATCCCTGTCCTTGTAAGGATTTCTTCTGTTCATCTGTTAATTCCATCACTATGGGAGCCTCCTCTATGTTCTAACAGGACTTAGTTTTCAAATTTCAGCGTACCTTCTTAGGAAGAAGTATGCCATCTTTATACTAAAGGCTATATGAGAGCTACTTAAACGTTCACGTTAATTACGCCTCTCCATTATCAGGCTTATCTAATAAATTAATTACAGGGCGAGAATCGTACCCTAGAAGAAGTCTTTCCAGATCTTCATAGCTCTGAGCCCCAAAGGCTGTTCGACCCTCAACGATAAAATAGGGCACACCTGGAATCCCTATTCGCTGGGCTTCTTCAATATCTTGTAAAACTGCTTCCTCATATTTTTTAGATACGAGTGCTTGTCGGAATTCTTCTTTATCAAGTCCGCTCTGTACAGCAAGCTCAGTCAAAACATTTAGATCATTAATGTCTTTATATTCTTGAAACTGAGCGGCAAAAACGACATTATGATATTTATCGCCAAGCCCTTGTTCCTCCGCGAATTTAGCTCCTTCCAAAGCAAATCTGGAGTGTTTACTCTTCTCATTAAAGGTCATCTGAAGTCCATACTTCTGACCTAAAGTTTCAATACCCAATTTCGCCTGAGCTAGATATTCCGGAGTTTTCTCAGGAATTTCAAAACCCTCTGGCCTTAGCTCAAAGGATTTCCATTCTACTGTTAGATTTCTGTCCTTGGCCAACTGGTCAAGTGGGACTTTCCCAATCATGCAAAAGGGTCATAGAAAATCTGAAAAGATCGTTATTTTGTTTGCCAATGACTTTCCCTCCAAAACACCATTATTACTCAAGCCCTGTTTGCGATAAATCCTTACAATTCTTTATAGTAAGGAAACTGTTCACCTATCATGGCGGCTATTTCCCAAATATAATCATTACCCATTATTTCTCGTCGGTCCACTCCGAATCCTTTTCTTTTTAAAAGATTCAACATGTTTTTATCAACTGCATATCCCGACAGGAACTTAGCCCCTTGCTCTCTCGCAAACACAGAGATATTATGAAATACCTTATCGAGAACACCATCACTCAATGAATCGAAATCATCATTTTTAACTAATACGATATCATTGATGAAAACTTCAGTCTTGTTAAGTTTTGATAAATGTACGCTAATGACAGATTCCTCAAAGCCCAGGGTGTCCACCCACTTGATCTGGGGTAATTGTACTCCCAATAGACTTGTAAGTTCGGGGCTATTCTTATAAGGGTCATAGTATTCCTGTAATAATTCGACCAGTTCCAGATTATGTGCTCTTGCTTGCACTGAGATATTATAAAGACTTGGATAAGCAAGTCTTATCTCATCATCCCGAAGCACCTTAATGCCGGGATCCCTTCCAATTTCTGCGGCAATGTCATCCATTGGTAATAAAAGATCAATCTGTTCCTTTGATGGGTTCCATTGTTCTGCAAAGATTCGCTGCGGCTTAATTGACATTTCTACCTCACACCTTTTCAAATACTTAAATTCTTCGAAAACTAATCTAGGGTTGATTGAGCAACACACAATAATAACGCCTACAATTATTAAATCCTATTATATCTTTACCCTGCCACAAAATCCAATGACATTGGATAATTTCAATGTAAAAGCAACTATTGCATAGAGAGAAACAATCTCTAAGACTGTTTTTTAAAGTTCAAGTTTTTCATCGTTATTAAGGATCGGACAGCGACTTCTCCCATTTCGGCATAACCCTCAATGCTAGGATGGACATCGTCAACGAAAAGTCGGGCAGACTGACCAGCTCTTATCCTATTCAGGAATGGCGTATAAAAGTCAATACACTCTATTCTCCTCTCATCGGCATAACTTTTTAGCCAATCCCTGTATTCCGCCAAAAATTGTTCTTCTTTGGGTAATAAGGACGGCGTTGGTAAGCCAAGAATAGGAGTAATCCCGTGTTGCCCACAAATTTCCACCATAGCAATAAAGTTAGCGCTTACCGTAATCAAAGGGTACTCTTCGTAAGCATCATTAGCCCCTCCAAGGATAATGACATGGGTAGCGGCATGGGCAATGACATCCCGCAAAAATCGTTCACGCATCCCCCCCGTAAAATCTCCAGAGATTCCTTGATTTAAAACCTGAACTCTAAAAGCCTTAGCTACATATTCTACCCAAGACTTCTGATGACTAAAAGGATATCCTTCAGTGATTGAATCTCCTATGGCCACGATTTTCATTAGTTACGCACCTCATTGCTCACATAATAGTCTTGCTAAGATTAGTCTTGCTAACATAAACACCCCTAACACCGAAGTGCCAGGGGCGTTCCCAAGTTAGCCGAAGTAAGATAAAACTGGAATAAATTCCTTGGGACGACCACGCTATAATCAAACACATCCGCTATGATTTGGTTCCATATCCGACTTTTGCTCTCACTACCGATCAGAGTAATTCGCCGGATCTGTTTTTCAGGCAAGAGGATTTCATCACTTGACGGAAGAGCATAGAACACCCTCGAGTCTCTTGAAATCGCTAGGAACCCTTTTGAGGCTTGCTAACCATTCAAAGATTACTTTTTCCTTCTCAATAAGTTCCTCTTCCTTTAGTTTTCTTTGGTCGAGTCTCGCAAATTTATCGACTAAAGCGCTGCCTACCACGACTCCATCGCAAACGTTAGCTAAAGTTTGGACTTGCTTTGGTTTCTGAATCCCAAAGCCGACACAACGAGGAATTTGTAAGCTTTTTCCCAAGTTTTCAATGAACTGGCTAACATTCGCCGGGATTTCAACTTCGCCTCCAGTAATTCCATTCCGCGAAAGAACATAGGCAAATCCTTCCGTTTCGTGAGCAACGGCCTCTATATCCAGCTCACGACTCGTTTGAGCAATCATCGGAATAAAGACCAATTTGTCGCCGACATGTTTTTTCGTTCTGGCACGAAGAGCCTTTCCTTCTCCCCAAGGCAAATCTGGCAAAATGAACCCATCAACCCCTGCGTCAGCAGAATCCTCCATCAAATGGTCCCACCCATAAGTGAGCAACGGATTGAGATAGCTCATTAAGAGAAGCGGTGTCGTTTCATTGATCTTGCGGAATTCCCGAACAAGATCTAAGGTTCGTTTAACCGTCATTTTCCCGTTTAGGGCCCTCTCGGCGGCAGCTTGAATAACCGGTCCATCCGCCATCGGATCACTAAAGGGAACCCCCAGTTCTAATACATCCACTCCATGATCCACTAGCCCTCGTAGGCGACGAAGACTCGTTTCTACATTAGGATCTCCTGCCATTAAATAGGAAACAAGACGAGTTACTCCAATAGGAGCACTTCTAAAAACAGCGTTAAGTCTTTCACTCATGATTTGCTCCCCCCTTCCAAATACTGAGCCAGAGTTTCTACGTCTTTATCTCCCCTTCCCGAAAGATTTACGACGATCACCTGATCTTTTGAGAGCCTAGGGGCAAGTTTCGCCGCATATGCAACGGCATGCGCGCTTTCCAGGGCCGGTAAAATTCCTTCAGTTTGACAGAGTAAGGTACACGCTTCAAGGGTTTCCCGATCAGATATGCTGACGTATTCCGCCCGGCCACTCTCTTTGAGATAGCTGTGTTCAGGTCCAACACCTGGATAATCGAGTCCTGCGGAAATAGAGGTCGTAACTACGATCTGGCCATCCTCATCATGCAACAAAAAACTATAGGCACCATGCAGAACCCCCGGTTCGCCTAGGCATAGACTAGCTGCATTTTCTCCCTTGTTGTTCCCTGTTCCACCAGCTTCCACTCCGATTAGTTTTACCTCTGTGTCAGCGATAAACGGATGGAAAATTCCAATCGCATTACTTCCTCCGCCGATACAAGCTATAACAACATCCGGAAGCTTTCCTACCTCCTCTATGGCCTGCTCCCTCGTCTCCTGCCCAATCACTGCTTGAAAGTCCCGAACAATGGTTGGATAAGGATGCGGTCCGGCTGCTGTCCCGAAACAATAAAATGTCTCTCCGACATTCGTCACCCAATCCCGAAGAGCTTCATTAATTGCATCTTTGAGTGTACGCGAACCTAGGGTTACTGTACGAACCTCCGCTCCTAGTAACCGCATGCGCAAGACATTTAAGTGTTGTCTTTGAACATCTTCTTCTCCCATATAAACCACGCACGGAAGACCAAACAGAGCACAAGCCGTGGCCGTGGCGACTCCATGTTGCCCCGCACCTGTCTCGGCAATCACTCGTTTCTTGCCCATACGTTTTGCAAGGAGAACCTGCCCTATCGTGTTGTTAATTTTATGAGCGCCAGTATGATTGAGGTCCTCTCTTTTAAGAAAAACTCGAGCCCCACCCAGATGCTCCGTTAAGCGCTTGGCTTCATATAATAGAGAAGGGCGCCCGACGTACTTTTGTAAATACTCTTTAAATTCTCGTTGGAAACTCTCATCTTGGCGAGACTTATTGTAAGCTTCCTCCAATTCACTCAAAGCGGGTACTAGTGTTTCTGGAACATAGGCACCACCATAGGGCCCAAAATGCCCACTTGTTTCGCACCTCTCAGCTGTTAAAACATGTATTTTCTCGACCATTACCATTGGAAAATCTCCTTTCGTACTTATGAACTTTACAGTCTTCTTTATGCTATTTTGTTTCATGGGATTTTTGATGGGTAAAACAAAAGGAGCCCTCTATCCTAAAAGGACGGAAAGCTCCGTGGTACCACCTTAATTCGTATAGGTAACTCTTTTCTAGTCCAGTCAAAGAAACGTAATTGGACTATAGAAGTAAAAATTACCTAATACCTCAATCTTTCAGGTACGGAGAAAAAACTCTTTCCTCGATACCCTTGTTTCTATAACGGGAAACCCCCGGAATCACCTACTTGCCTCGGAGCGTTCGGATCACACCTCTGAGAACCATTCAGTCAAAGAGATTGTATCAGACTCTCACCACCTCTGACTCGCTAAGACACTCCCATTAAGACATACTATTTCTCATCATCAGCTACTGTGTATAATTTTTACTATTATAAGATAGCGGTTCATTGTTGTCAAGGAACTTTCTAGATAACCGAATTGTTCATCTTACCTCACATTACAAAATCCCACATAATAATTGCCACCCTAGCATTCAAGTGCGAAATTTTAAGACTAAAATTATGCTTTAATCTTTTAAATAATATGTGCTAAATTATCCCTTGTTTAGTCCAATCTTCAATCTGACTGGGAGTTGCGCCAAGTAAATTTCGCAAAACTTCTTGGGTGTGTTGGCCCAGCGTCGGAGGTTCAGTGGCTGTTACGTTACTACCTACACCGCCCACAGAGGTGGCTACCTGTATTAGATTTCCCCAGCTGTCTGTTTTCTGCTCCCATACCAAACTCTTAGACGCTACGTAGTCATGACTCATCATCTCATCGTTTTCTAAAATGGGCATCAGGCAGCAGTCCACCTTTAGCCCAAACTCTGCCCACTCAGCAAATGTTCTGCTCTTAAAAAGTTTCATAAGATCAATGTACGTTGCATTAGCCATGTCCGCGGGACTAAAATGATCTTTAATCCAGTCTTCCTGATTAACTGCGCGACAGAAATTAACCCAGAATTTCTTCTCCAACGCCCCAAGGCTGAGATAACGACCATCACCCGTTTCATAAATATTGTACGCAATTATTCCCCCTGTAATATCAGAAATCCCATAACCCGTTCCCGTCACCTTCTGAATTAAGGAGTGTAAAGTCGTCATCCCAATTAGGGTATCTGTGATAGCATAATCTAAATACGATCCCTCGTGAGTCAGAGAACGTTTTACTAAGGCCGCCAATATAGCCTCAGAAGCACCAATTCCACCAATCATATCGGCAAACTGAAGACATGGCTGAACAGGCCTACCTTGCTTATCCTTCATTTGTACCAATACCCCGCTTAGTGCCATATAGTTTAGATCGTGACTTCCTAAATCGCTTAATAGTCCTGATTGTCCAAAACCTGTCAGCGAACAGTATATTAAATCTGGTCGTACTTTCTTTAGGGCCTGATAGCCTATACCAAGAGCATCGGCCACGCCTGGTCGGAAACTCTCGATTACAACATCCGCCTTACTAGCCAGCATAAAGGCCAACTCTTGACCAGGCTTTTCTTTAAGATTAATTGTGACGCTTTTTTTATCACGGTTGTTGGCCAAGAACAATAAACCTGTTCCTCCTAGTTCTCCACCCATTTGGCGGGCAGGATCACCACTCAACGGTGGTTCAACCTTAATTACCTCCGCACCTAAGTCAGCAAGACGGAGACTAGCAAATGGTCCTGGTAAGTACCGTGAAAAATCAACCACACATAGCCCTTTTAACATTATTACCCCTCCATACTTAGAAATTATTAGTCCAATTTTTCCGAGTCGTTAAAACCCCTAGGTCTTTCCACCCTTTCCTACTAATAATCTAGGTCATGCTAGGCGTTAGATAACCATCCTAATAAGTCTACGTTGTTAAATCACTTTCTCCATCCGCCATCGAATCCCTCTTTTCTCTTGGAAGAAATTTACTACGCTAAATTTGACTACTATTGCACTTAGTAGTCAAAAAACTAGGTGTTTCTCTTCTCCTTCGCATTTGTAAACTATTTTTCTTTGTTGTGCCATTTAAGCCTACGGAGCTTTCGACTTCATAATAAACAAAAAGAGCCCTCTGTCCGGAAAGGACGGAAAACTCCATGGTCTCATCTCAATTCGTATCAACCTTATCTTCTTCCAGGTCTCTTCAATCTAATGAGACTGAAGAAATATTCAGTTCTAGATTAGCCCCTATTAGTCCAATCTTCAATCTGTGTGGGAGTTGCGCCAAAGTTAGTACAATTAAACGCATCTAACCTTGTTTCATTACTCATAATATGATTATAGTGAAACATCGTTCTCCACGTTCTCCAATTCACCCCTGACAAGAGAAGCGTATAAATGCCACGAGTACAGCGCAGAGTACAGTTATAGCATTGATTTATGACAAGTAGAGATAGTTTTACGGCACAATACTAATAGACCTTAAGAAACCAGATTAACCAAGGAGTTCAAATCAGGAAGGAATGATCACCATAAATAACGACAACACCCTTCGCCGAGAAATGGAACGTTCTTACGAGCCACTTAGCCCTTTTGAACTTAAAAACAAATTAATTAGCCTTGCACATAAACATGGTGATACTAGCCTTTGGGCAATGCTCAACGCCGGAAGAGGCAACCCCAATTGGATTGCAGCCACTCCACGAGAAGCTTTCTTTACTCTAGGCCAATTTGCTATGGAGGAAACCCGTAGTGTTTGGAAAGATAAGGATCTCGCCGGCATGCCTGGGAAAAAAAGGATCGCAGAACGTCTGAGAACCTACCTTGAAAAGCATCAAGACTCACCCGGAGTCGATTTTCTCCAGGCCAGCCTTGATTATGGCACCACCAATCTGGGGTTTAACCCGGATACATGGGTACATGAACTTGTGGATGGGATCATTGGCGATAACTACCCAGTACCGGATCGGATGCTCGTTCACCTCGAACAGGTTGTTCATAGTTATCTAATTCAAGAAATGTGTGATAAAGTTTCTCCTCCCGGAAAATACGACTTGTTCTCCGTTGAGGGTGGCACTGCAGCGATGTGTTATATATTCGACTCTTTAATTGCTAACAATTTACTGTCCATCGGAGACAAAGTTGCGCTTATGGTGCCAACTTTTACTCCGTATCTGGAGATTCCACATCTATCACGCTATCAGTTTGATGTTGTCAGGATTAGAGCAAATGAAATCGATGAACGTGGGTTTAATACTTGGCAATATCCCAATTCAGAGATCGAAAAACTAACCGATCCCAGTATCAAGGCATTATTCGTTGTGAACCCTAGTAACCCACCCTCTGTAGCAATTAGAACAGAGTCAAAGGACTACCTCTTGAAGGTTCTCAAGGAACACAATCCGAATTTAATGATCATTACGGATGATGTATATGGTACGTTCGTCAATGACTTTCGCTCGCTCATGGCGGATTTGCCGTTTAATACCCTCGGAGTATATTCATTCTCTAAATATTTCGGAGCAACGGGTTGGCGTCTTGGAGTTATCGCCCTTCATCAAGACAATGTCTTTGATCATTTACTAAAAGAACAGCCGAACGAACAAAAAGCCGCTTTGGCTGAACGCTATGGAACCATGACTTTAAATCCTGAACAACTTCGTTTTATTGATCGAATGGTTGCGGATAGCCGTCAAGTCGCTCTGAATCATACGGCAGGTTTATCCACTCCTCAGCAGGTACAAATGAGTCTTTTTGCGCTCTTTGCATTGCTTGATAAAGAGAACCGTTATAAGAAGCTGACACAGGAAATTTGTCACCATCGACAAGCACTACTGTACGAAGGCTTCGGTCTAGAGTTACGCAATGATGTATTTGATGCTGCTTACTATAGTCAGATCGATCTATTAGTATGGGCAAAGATCAAGTACGGTGACGAATTCGTTCAGTACTTAGAAGAGAACTATGAGCCCACTGACATTCTATTTCGGCTAGCAGAGGAATCTTCTATTGTGCTCCTCAACGGCGGCGGATTCGGCGGACCGGAGTGGTCCATTCGAACGTCTCTTGCCAACTTGAACGACGAAGCTTATCGTGAAATCGGGGAAACCGTCCAAAAGACGTTTGAGGAGTACGCAGCATCATGGAAAGCTGCGAAAGCAACGCCACAGTAAAAGTGACTAGAAAATCGCAATTATGTCAATGAAAGTTATTTTTCAGTTGAGAAATCGGACTACCCATGAACAGTCTTCCACTGACGACCCCCACAACAGTCTTTAAAAACACATAGAACCATAGAAGAATAAGAAGTATCGTTAAGAAAGCTCCATATCCATATGTAAGGGGAGAGTGAAAAATCGCCGCTATTTTCTGGCTGGCTATTGTATAGGCTGCCAGGGGAAAGATAAAGGCCCACCATCCCAAACCGAATGGAATCCCTTCTCTACGGGAGTGATAAAAACAAATCATTCCAATGATTCCAACCACCCAAATGCCAAAACCCCAAATAATCGCTGCTCCAATATTAGCTAAATCAACGGAGGACAAAACTCCCATGTTTTGAGCATTCTTTGCAATATCAACAATTGCACTTACCGCAAGGCCAATTGCGCTTAGAAAAATGCCGAACGTGGGAGTCAACCCTGCAGGTGGAAGCGGATGTTGCACGAGACGAACGAAAATCACAGCACTAATAAAGATAAATAAAAAGAAGCCAATACCAAACATGGCTATGTTCGCCATTAAGATGGACATACTCCATGTCGGTGCATACTTTAAACTTAAATTTAAGACGGGATTACCTATCAACAACAAAGCCATATTGGCAATGGGCGCCATAATCCAGGAAAAATTCGTTGTTTCTGGATTAGGCGCTACTTCAAGTTGCATGATTCTAAAGGTCGTATAAAAGGTAAAGAATATTACTCCTACATTCGCTATTATCCAAGCCGAGGTCGTAAGTATAAAGGTCAGAGATCCGCCCAAATATCCGCTCCAGATAGTATAAATATTTGTTCCAACAATGACAGTGGCTACGGGCATAGTCACAAAAAAGTTACCAGCAACCGGGTGGTGAAGGTCCCTTTGCGCGTACTCGAAAAAAGAAATCCAGCGGATAATCCAGGGGACAAGAACCACGAAATAAAGGACATCCGCTAGTATCGCTAAAACCATTCCTAAAATGTGTCCTGCAAAAAAGACAGTTTGCCATTGATATAAGATATTTGCGAGCCCCCCTGTGCCCATGATCATAGCAAACCATCCTGGTGCTAAATATTTAATCGCATGACGCTCGAGCATGTTATAGAAACCCCTCTTTTTTTCATTATCTCTCATCTTGTATCATTGATGTGGCACATCATTTACTTCCTGTGGGGTAGAACGATAGGTCTAATTTTTTTTCCTGAGCAAGTCTACTTTTAATTTGAGATTGAACTCCAAACTCAAAAATTAATGAATAAATTCTTTTTACTAATTCTGAAGGAAGTTGTAGATCTGTGGCCAAGTTAACTAAACGCTGAATAATTTCTTTTTCCCGGCTTGCATCCTTGACCCGATCCAGTCGTTTTTGAGAGCTTAATTTATTTACGAGCTGCATGCGAGCCGCTAATAGTTCGATGATACTTTGATCAATGTCATTAATACTTGTTCGCAGGGATTCGAGGTTACCCTCTCCACCCAAGAAGACTCTCTTGACTGATTCGGCGACCACACCAAGTTCTCGGGCTAATTGGACAAACTCTTCTGGGTATAGAGACTGAGGTCCATCGCTTACAGCCTCGATCGGATTAGGGTGCATCTCAATCAACAAACCATCCGCGCCAGCGGCAAGTGCAGCCTTCGATAAGGATGATATCAAGTCTCTTCTGCCCGCTGCGTGACTTGGATCAACAATAACTGGTAGATGAGAAAGTTCTTTGGCGACTACAACGGCACTTAAATCCAAGGTATTCCTGGTACTGGGTTCAAAGGTGCGAATTCCCCGTTCACAAAGGATAACATGAGGATTACCAGCAGCTAAAATATATTCGGCGGCCAACAACCATTCCTCGATGGTTGCAGACAAGCCCCTTTTCAGGATAATTGGCTTATTGATTTTGCCAGCTAATTTAAGAAGCTCGAAATTCTGCATATTTCGGGCACCTATTTGAATTATGTCGACCTTGTCAACCACTAAGTCAAGGCTTGGAGCATCTGTCACTTCAGTTACACACAGTAGGCCCTGTTCTTTAGCGGCTTGAACCAAATAATTGAGTCCCTCTTGCCCCAAACCTTGGAAACTATAGGGAGAGGTGCGCGGTTTAAAAACCCCACCACGCAGGATCTTTCCTCCTGCCCTTTTTACCGTCTCGGCAGCCTGGCTCATCTGGATACTCGATTCTACAGCACAAGGCCCACCTATTAGAATAATTTCTTTTCCGCCAATAGTTACCCCATTAACCTCAATGGTACTCCGCTCAGAATTCAGTCCTGCTAATCTCAAATCTTTCATAAAAACAGCCTCCCTCAAATTTAATTAATTTGCGGGTTTCTTCTCGCATGTTACTCATCAAAATTCCTCGCTAAGTGATTTAAAGCTTGATCATCGACCCTGTATACAGTCCACTCATCCATAGGGACCGCTCCTAATTGCTTGTAAAATTGAATAGAGGGTTTGTTCCAGTCTAGGCACCACCATTCTAATCTACCGCACTTCCGATCAACCGCCAATTTCGCTAGAAAGGAAAGCATAGTCTTCCCAATCCCCATTCCTCTCATTTCGGGTTTGACATATAAATCTTCTAAGTAAATGCCTGGCCTTCCTAAGAACGTAGAAAAATTGTGAAAGAATAAAGCAAAACCAATCGGAATACCTTTGTATTCGCCAATAATAACCTCAGCCATTTTCCGTTCAAACAGAGATTCTCTTAAAACTTCTTCTGTTGCTACAACTTCATTCAGCATTTTTTCATAGTCAGCCAATTCCTTGATGAACCCTAAAATCAGAATAACATCCTTTATCTCCGCGAATCTTAATTTTAAATCATTCAACTTAGTATCGATTGAACTAACGCATCCTTTTTCATCCATATCCAAATTCTTTCACCCTTTCTACGTAAAAACAAGCTGGGACCAAGTGCCTCCAGCCTTGCCTAATCTCATCTGATCATAAAGGTAATTTCTCATACCGATCCTCAGTCAAACACCAAGAACTATTATAACTTTTTAAAGTATCCCAAACCAGCATTATATTTGACACACCTACTATTAATATCATTTAATGATTGTTAGTAAATATTATTGAAGTTAGAGGAGGTTTAAATAATGAAGTTTCTCAATCTATTACTTTTGGCTATTCCCATCAGCATTCTTCTGCGATTGATGGACTACTCGCCCGTCTTACTTTTTGTTGCTGCTAGTTTAAGCATAATTCCCCTTTCCGGGTATATGGGTAAAGCCACAGAAGAAATAGCAATCTATGTTGGTCCTAGAGTTGGAGGCTTGCTTAATGCCACTTTTGGCAACGCGGCAGAACTCATCATCACCATTTTCGCCTTAAGAGCGGGTCTAGCAGAAGTAGTCAAAGCCTCTATAACAGGATCTATCATCGGTAATCTTCTCCTGGTATTAGGGCTTAGCATGCTTCTAGGTGGTTTTAAGTTTAAAACTCAGAAATTTAATAGGGCAGCAGCTGGTATGCACACTTCGATGCTACTGATGGCAGTTACCGGACTGATCATTCCTGCAGTCTTTATTAACACACACACCAATCCCGCTGCAGAGCCCTTAAGCCTAGGAGTAGCTACAGTGTTGATGCTGATTTACTTACTAAGTCTAATATTTTCTCTTCATACACATAAGGACGTTTTTCGTCCCAGCCTAGACCATTCAGAAACTCCAAAGTGGTCAAAGTTAAAAGCCTTGCTGATTTTACTTATTGCCACGTTTTTTGTGGTCATTGAAAGTGAATTTCTGGTTGGAGGAATTGAACCTGTCGTAAAAACTCTGGGCATTAGCGAACTTTTCATTGGAGTCATAGTGATCCCCATCATCGGCAATGCTGCCGAGCACTCCACCAGCGTAATGATGGCCTTAAAAAACAAAATGGAAATCAGTCTAGAAATCGCCATCGGTTCCAGTACTCAAATAGCGCTCTTCGTTGCCCCCCTGCTGGTATTTATAGGATATTTCATGGGCCGACCTCTTGATTTGCTCTTTACAGGATATGAACTCATCGTCATTATCATGGGTACCGTGATTACCGCAATGATTAGTATGGATGGGCGCTCCAACTGGCTTGAAGGTGCACAGCTTCTGGCAGCCTACGCTATCATGGCTTTAGCCTTCCTTTTCGTCTAATACACTTTCAATTTCAATCTGCAAAAAACAAGAATCATTTCCAGACAATAAAGAGGCGACCTGTTAAAGATTGTACAGGTCGCCTACATATAAGAGCACGTAATGATCTCCCTAACACCAATACAGATCACTTATTACGTAACTATGATCTTGCGACCATCAGCAAGCAAGTCATCACCTATATTGATGATTCGTTCAACCTTTCAAGATATCTACCCAGCCATATACAGCCTCACGGTTATACATGACCAGAAATTCTTACACATGCATATATCAAACGACATATGGTTGGTAAGAAACCTTCAACACCCTGAAAAATCTTAGCTCGATTCTTTACGGTAAGTTTGAACCCCAAAACAATCGTAAGACTGTATCAAAGCTTTTCCCCACCATAAAAAATCTTCCCTCTGACTAGATACAAGTGTTTTACCACCTGAACATAATCTTTAGCCCACCCATACACACCCATTAGAGCATATATAAATCTCGGCTCAACCAATTACGTACCCTTATGATCATATTATTAACCGTTTCGACCCGCAATATGCACCTTGCAAGACAAATTTAACTCAAAAGCATTCTGTCATTATCAAGCTCTTCTCCGCTTTTTTTCTCAAACTGCTCGATCAGTCGATCCACGGTCATATTGCTTCTCTCCTGACCTTGAAGATCCATGATGATTTTCCCTTCATGCATCATAATCGTCCTTGTCCCGAATTCCAACGAAGCTTTCATATTATGGGTGATCATTAATGTACAAAGTTTCTCCTCAGAGACAATTTTACGAGTCAAATCCAAGACCTTCCGTGCAATTGTCGGATCGAGGGCTGCTGTGTGTTCGTCAAGAAGCAAAAGCTTAGGTTTTACAATCGTCGCCATCAAAAGCGTAAGGGCTTGCCGCTGTCCACCAGAAAGGAGTCCTACCTTCTGCTTGATTCGATTCTCAAGACCCAGATCAAGGAGCTTTAGTCGCTCCTTGAAATGGATAGTATCCTTTTTCGTCACCCCTGGACTTAAACCCACCGATTTCCCCTTGGCAAAAGCGATGGCTAAGTTTTCTTCGATTGTCATATCATAGGCCGTTCCCCTCAATGGATCTTGAAACACCCTCCCGATATGTTTGGAGCGTTTAAACTCTGGATCGAATGTCATATCCACCGAATTTATGATAATCTTACCCTCATCTATTTCATATACCCCAGAGATACAGTTAAGCAGTGTGGATTTCCCGGCACCATTGCCTCCGATAATCGTCACAAATTCCCCTTCTTGCAGGGCTAGGTTGACTTCATCAAGAGCCACTTTTTCATTGTTGCTTCCTTGACCAAACGTCTTACGTAACGCTTCTACTCTAAGCATCAGGTTATTTGCTCCTTTCATGATGTGTCACCGTTAACTTCCGCTTCACAACAGAAAGGCGCTTCTTAATGATGGGCATAGCCATTGCCAAGGCAACAATAACCGCTGAAACAAGCTTTAAATCTGTCGGGGGCATTCCGATTTCAAGTGCAAAGGCGATAATCAATCGATAAAGAATGGACCCCAGAACGACCGCGATAAGCCTTCTAAGCAGAGTCTTTGTGCCAAAAACCACTTCCCCAATAATCACTGAGGCCAGCCCGATCACGACCATACCAATCCCCATACCAACATCCACGAACGATTGAGACTGAGCTATCAGCGCACCGGACAAGGCCACTAATCCATTAGAAAGAGCCAACCCCATGAGAATCACTGAATCCGTATTAACGCCTAGCGCTCTTACCATATGGTCATTGTCACCCGTTGCTCTTAAAACAAACCCAAGTCTCGTGTTTAGAAAGAGGAATAGCAATAGGAGCATTAATAATAACACTGCCAACGAGAAAATTAACTTGCTATAATCACCAAGGGCAGTTTTCTCTAAGACATTGAAAACTGTTGCCTTATTCATCAGGGGGATGTTGGCTCTGCCCCCCATCACCTTCAAGTTCAAAGAATAGAGAGCCAACATGGTCAGGATTCCTGCTAAAAGTGGCTGAATCTTTAATTTGGTATGGAGTAATGCCGTGATACACCCTGCTCCACATCCCGCCAAAAATGCGATTCCCAAGCTAAGAAACGGATGTCCGTTGCTACTCATGACAGCAGAAACCGCAGCTCCAAGGACAAAACTGCCGTCCACACTCAGGTCAGGCATATTGAGCGTTCTAAAGGATATAAAAACCCCTAGGGCCATGATTGCATAGATTATTCCTAGTTCAAAGGAACCCTGTAACACCATGAAGGTCATCACTTAAACCTCTTATTTCCTTAATTTCCAAAAACTTGAGTTGCAGATTTCAAGACATCGTCGGAGAAATTGATTCCGATTTCCTTCGCCGTGCTCTTATTAAGGTAAATATCCATATCTTTCATGGTTTTCACTGGAATATCCCCGGCTTTCTTACCGTTCAATATTTCCACGGCCATATCTCCCGTCTCTTTTCCTAAGACATCATAATTAATTCCGTAGGTGGCAAGCCCTCCATCTTTAACCATGGAATCCGCTCCAACATAAACAGGTAGTTTAGCTTTATTAGCCACTTGCGTCACGACTGGCATTGCTGAGGCTACCGTGTTATCAATGGGCGAGAAGATAGCATCGACTTTGCCTACCAGAGACGTGACTGACTGCTGGACGTCCGAGGAGTTTGTGACGGTCGCTTCAACTACCGACATATTGTTTTTCTTTGCATAGTCCTTTAAGTTATTGATTACGGATACAGAATTGGTTTCACTGGAGTTGTATATTGCACCGATTCTTTTGATATCTGGAGTAATACGTTTGGCAAGTCCCATAATTTTTTCTGCAGAGACAGCATCCGATGTACCCGTGACATTGGCACCTGGTTTTTCCATATTGGTCACCAAACCAGATCCCAAGGGATCAGTACACGCCGAGAAAAGAATGGGTATGTCTTTGGTTTCATTCACAACGGCCTGCGCCGAAGGGGTAGCAATTGCAACAATAAGATCATATTTATTACTTGCGAATTTTTGAGCAATCGTTTTCAGATTTGTTTGGTCACCTTGGGCATTCTGATAGTCGATCGTAATGTTTTCGCCGTCTTTAAATCCCTTAGCCTGTAATTCCTTGATTAGAGACTCTCTAATCGTGTTCAGCGAAGGATGTTCCACAATTTGAACAATCCCTATTTTCTTCTTCGCTACGGATGGTTTACTGGTGTCTGCTACCTTATTAGGTGCACAAGCCGTTAAGGAAAACACTAAGGTCAAGGTCATTAGAGCTGAGATGATTACCGCCAATCGTTTTTTCATAGAAGATACCTCCCCATTCTAATTAAAAAATTTGAGGGTTTCCTTCTCTGCACATTCCATTTATCCGCAATAATGAATGGAACGAAGGGTGGATACAAAAATAAAACGCCTATCCTTAAAAATAAGGACAGACGTTAATCTGCGGTACCACCTTAGTTGATGCATAAATGCATCCTCTCATGCAGAGTGCCAACACACCCTTAGCCCAATAACGCTGGCTTTGCGTTGATAGCTACTAAAGTCTAAGCTTTTTCGCTCCACCCTCAGAGGCCCATTTACCCGCTCCGTTACCTGCCGAGCTTCCACCTTACTCGACTCTCTTTGAGGCTGGTCTTGCGGTTTTACTTCCCCTTCAACGGTTTACATAATCATAGCACTCCATCCAACGAATTTCAAGACCAAATTTTGTGATTGCAAGCTTCTGCATTATCCGTACTACGTTCTCTATCTTTGATACCTAGTCAGTTTATGTATGCCAAGGCCGCTACCCTTTCCTTTTCTAAATGATTATTGGCGCGATGAAGTGTTTCCGTCAAAAATTTAGTCATTGATACCTCTACTTTATAGTAACTATGATAAAATTAAGAGAAAATTACATTTACGATAGGAGATGGAATTTTGCTAACCTTAGCTGAAAAAATCACAAGATTAATCAATCACCAAATTGTAACGTCACAGATGATTACCCAATATCGAAAGCCTCTTGTTGGATTTGCCTCCGCTCATGACCCATTATTTGCACAAATGAAGGAAATCATAGGCCCCCATCATTTGCATCCATCCGACCTCCTCCCTGATGCTCAAACGGTTATAGCCTTCTTCATCCCTTTCGCCAAATCAATCATAACTGCTAATCGAAAAAGTTCACAAATAGCTTCAGAATGGGCTGTGGCTTATATTGAAACGAACCAACTAATCGAAACAATTAGCATAGAACTAAAAAAAGAACTGGCTACTTATGGAATAAATGTAGCGACTCAAAAGGCAACTCATAATTTTAATGAACAGGATCTAACTGCCGTTTGGTCACATAAAAGCATGGCCTATGTTGCAGGGTTAGGTACCTTCGGAGTTAACCAATTGCTTATTACCGAATCTGGATGCGCCGGTCGTTTTTGCAGTGCCGTCATTTCGGCTGAAATTACACCAACTCCACGACCATCCCGTGAGAGCTGTCACTATAAAAGAGATTCCAATTGTCTTTTCTGTGTTAAGAACTGTCCTACTGGAGCCTTAACTATCCATGGGCTGGACAAGCAACGATGTTATTCTCAATTACTTGACGTGGATAAGCAATTTCCCGAATTAGGATTATGCGATGTTTGCGGCAAGTGCGCGATGGGACCCTGTGCTACACACATTTAATTTTTGCGATAACATCCCTAATTAATCTAGCTGTTATTCCCCATATTGTTACTTCTTCAACTCTATACACAAAAACATTGCTCGTAATATTTCCCCATGGTTCAGTATACCGTTCTGGTAATCCTAATTCTTTTGCAGGAAAAATGACAACTTCTTCCCCTGTCTGATTGATGTATGAAGGATGAACAATAATATTCACCTTATAAATCTCTGGTTCAGTGTCCTCAAAATATGACACAGGAATCGTAAAAACTCTCTCAACCTCATCAGGACTTATTTGCAAATCATCCAAGCTCTCTATATCTATTAGACCTAAAAATGCATCTACCGTGGCCCCCATGTTTGCAATCACAGTATCAAGCGTACCAATAATGCTTATCTTCTCTGCGGCAACCCCTAACTCTTCTGTGGTCTCTCTTATGGCTGTTTCTCGGAAATCAGTATCTTTATCAGGATCAAATTTCCCACCGGGAAAACAAATTTCTCCCGCTTGTCTTATCGTTGCTGCTCTTTTTTGAAAGACGAAATGATATTCTTCATTAACCAGAATTAGCAGCACTAGAACAGCCGCATTGAAATATTCTTCTTTTCCACTAACACCGGGCACGATTGGTAACTTCTCTCTTAAACCATTTATAACAGATTTATTCATAGTTTTACACCACGTTTCCTTTTCATATGATCATCTTTCTTTTCAAGCTTATTTACCATTACAATTACCGGAAACATTGATAATATTTCTTCATAACGGAGTATTAAGTTTACCTACACCCTTTCTAGAATTGCTACTCCTTGTACTTCTCCTATTCCACCATTACCGTGAACTAATCCATATTTCACATTTCCTTTATTCATTGTTTTGCACATTTCAATTAAACCGTTTAACGCAGGGTTATTCCAGGGGGCTCTCGCAAAGTTCATACCTCCTGTAATAGTAATTTCATAGCTTGATAAAAATTGCGGCAATTCCCTTATACTTCCAACCATCTTTGTTGTTAATAAGAACGCCAAAGGAATAGGAGGATAACATGTATATAGTTCTAAGAGTAAATTACTATTTCTAAATTCTTTTATAACATTAATTTTCGCTTGGTGTTGTGCCTCTAAAAATGCATTCCTTAGATGCGAAAATATCCCATCTTGATTACCAACTATTTCTCTGATATTTCCAGGTATTCCTTCGACCATATTGTATTTTACACCTGATACTTTTACTTTTTCATTCTTGATATTCAACGAATCAGCTGTTTTATCATTGACAATAATAATACCACCCGCAAAATCAATATTAGGATTGGCACAGTCAGTGATTCTGAATAAATCCCCATTTAGATCATCCAGCAATCTGCCTCTGACATAAGGAACCTCTTCGTTCAAATTTTTTGCATATGTTTTCAGATAGTTCCTGTAAAGACCATCCGTTAGTTGGAAAAAAAGTTCTTTAGAAATTCCCATCTCTTCGCACATCCTATGTGATATAAGATTGTAGCACTCCAAAATACTCCTACCGTTAAATATATCCATAGCTTGTTTTATGACATCTTTTCCATAGAAATGTTTATTTTTAAGCAACGGTTCGTAACCAAAAATGAAAACTGCATCATACAAATTATGATTAATAAGCTCTTTCGCATCAAAAAGTGCTTGCACAGGGCCTGCTCCACTTTTATAGGTATTTATCTTTTCCATAGATTGGCATCCCATTATTCCAAAATAGAAGTTATTAGCCGCTTCGAAATTTTCCAAGAGTGGATCGATAAAAAAAAAGGCTACTCTATTATGATTTGATGACAGTCTTTTGTTAATTCTAATTGCATCTTTGAAAACTTCTTTCAATATCTCACTCGTTATTTGACTTCCTTCTCTATCCGTTAATTTCTCGGAATAAATAATCGTTGCCACATTTCCTCCTGCCTTCCTGTTCCTTTTATCCACTTCGAAGATCCGATTTTGTAAGTATTGAATTCCACGCCCTGCTTTGATGGGGTTGTGGGGGCGCACTGGGTCTCTAAAAATACTAAATCTCTATGAGGAGACCTTGCGTTGGAGGCGGCGGAGATTCATAATATGCATAGTAAGGAATTGTATACATAGCTTCATCAACCTACTTAGGGTTAATTTGTGGAGGAAATAACTACTTTAGTGTAGAATCTAGTTGCATAACTAAACAGAAAACAAAAAACGCAATGATAATAGAGCAAGGGAGAAAGATTCATGAATGAGATTGCCCAAGACTTGAATCGCCAAATTCAACAAGAAAATCCCCATATTTATGACTTATTATCCGATCTCGGAAAGAATTTGTACTATCCAAAGGGGATCTTATCTCAAAGTTCGGAGGCTAAGCAGAAGGCTTATCGTTTTAACGCAACGATAGGAATTGCGACTGAAGAAGATCTCCCGATGTTCTTACCGGTAATCCAAGAAACATTATCCAATTACGATCCTAAGGACCTCTATCCCTATGCCCCCCCTGCAGGAAAGCCTGAGCTGAGAGAGCTTTGGCGAGAAAAGCTGTTAAAGGAAAGCCCTTCTTTAAAGAATAAATCCTTTAGTAATCCCATTGTTACCAATGCGTTAACCCATGGCTTAAGTATTGTTGCAGATTTATTTATAGATAAAAACGACCCTTTGGTCTTACCTGACAAGTTATGGGGTAATTACAACCTTATCTTTGGGGTTCGCAGAGGCGCAAAAAGTGTCACCTTCCCTTTCTATTCAGAGAAAGGAGGCTTTAATACGGTGGGCATGAAAGAGGCCTTACTTTCCAGAAAAGACCATGGAAAGGCAATCCTAGTTCTCAATTTCCCAAATAACCCCACAGGGTATACGCCCAATGAACAAGAAGCAACGGCAATCGTTAATGCCCTGCAAGAAGTCGCCCAACAGGGAATGAACTTAGTCGTCGTGACCGATGATGCCTATTTCGGTTTATTCTATGAGAACTCGATTAAAGAATCACTGTTTGCCAGGATCGCTAATAGTCATCCTAGAATCTTGGCCATCAAAGTAGATGGTGCTACAAAAGAGGACTATGTATGGGGCTTTCGAGTCGGCTTCATTACCTACGCTTGTGAACATTCAGCGATATTAAATGCCTTGGAAAAAAAGACTTTAGGTATTATTCGAGGAACAATTTCCAGTGCTTCTCACCCTGCACAAACGTTCGTATTGAATGCCCTTCGATCGACCGATTTTCAAATCCAGAAAAAAAAGAAATTTGAACTCTTAAAGAACCGTGCTACTAAAGTTAAACAGATACTCGATCATGGAGCCTATAGCGACGCCTGGGATTACTATCCATTTAATTCCGGATACTTCATGTGTCTTAGACTCAAGGGAGTGAAGGCAGAAGCCTTGCGCATGCACCTGCTTGAACAATATGGTGTGGGAGTTATTGCACTTGGGGAAAACGACGTGCGCGTAGCATACTCGTGTGTTGAGGAACAGAAATTAAACGATCTTTTTGATATCATTTATCAAGGATGTCAGGACTTATTGGACAAAACGATCAAATAGCAACTTTATTTATTGAGGTGAGCAAAGTTGTTTATTTGAACGGTTTGTTTCTCATTCCCTTATGCGATAATACTCTGTACATTGCCTTTTTCCGTTTCTTCGATTGCTTTCTTAACTTCTAAAGATAATTCCGCTTTTACCGAAGAATTATAGTTGTAAATGACTATAACACCTTCCCGATAGCCACTACTCCTACTTTTTCACTTAATCATTCATTTCCAGCACTGTTGCTACCTCCTTAAAAGTTAATATTATGCGACTATGTTTTTCCCTCCTACTTCGAACAATTCGCGGCAACTTTTACGGCCAAATAACAAAAATCTAAAAACCGCAGTTTAGAATCATCGACAAACGGAATCTTCATTTAAGCCCATAAAGGAGCATGCCGGTCTCATCTATTCGATTAACAAGTCCAATATGTACCAAATGCTCCAAATGAGAAAGTGCTTCGCCGGACGCAAACCACTTTTGAGGGTGAGGGAAATCATCCCACTTCTTATGACTTAAATCCCAGTGCATAGAAGCTGCCATTTCTATAGGGGTCTTTTTGCCATCTCTTAAAATACTCAGAATCTCTTTGAGCCGCTCATCATGATGACCCAGAAGTTCTGTAATTCTTTTTTGGTGATCTCTAATGATTTTTCTGTGCGCTGTAAATAAATAGTCGATTTCATACTCGTATACCTTGTTTAAGCTATCAAAATAAGTAGCTAAAATGTCCTGATCAAATCCCCAGAATGTTATATTCGGAGTTATTTGATCCAATATATGATCTCCGCAAAAAAACAGCCGATGGTTTCTTTCATACAAACCTAAATGCCCTGGCGTATGACCGGGGATATTCACAACTTCAAAGCAATAGTTTTCTAAGACTATTTCGTTCCCTTCAACCAAAGGAGTGAATTCAAGAGGCTCGGTCTGCCTAGCCCCGAACTCCTTGCCGAATTTCTGGGTATTCTCATCATTAAAGCCCAAGATTTGATTAACTGATTTATAGAAGCTATCTCTTTTGGACGTTTGATTTAACAGTTCTCCATCAACTTGACTGAAATAAATCGTTTGTACCCCCTGCTTCTTAAGAAATGGAGCTAGACCGGAGTGATCAACATGCATATGTGTAATCAGTAGATCGGTCTTATTAAGATCAATATTTAGTTCATTTAGACCCCTCATTAACTCAGCCTGACATTCCGCAGTGTTGAATCCTGTATCAATGATTAAATTCCTACTTTTTGATATGATGATATAACTATTGATAGCTCTTAAGGGATTCTTCGGCAAAGGGATTTCATTCTTAAAAATACCAGGATAAACTTCTACAATCATAGTAATTCCCCCATTTTAACAAACTGCTATATAAATTTGAATCACATAATATCTCAGAGTAAGTTCTAGTCCTGTGCATTGGAGCACAAAAATCTCATCACTTTCCTATACTCTGATATTTCTCTAATAACTGAATATATTCCTTCTCTCTTATTAACTAAAACTTCTGATATTTATACCCATAGAACGCTAATGTACTGGAAGTTATTGCCTTTCACAATGTCTATGTATTCCTAAATTCCGGTTTACGTTTCTCCGCAAATGCCCTACAGCCTTCTTTAAAATCATCCGAGGACCAGGTTAATATCTGATACAAAGCCTCCAGCTCAGTTTGTTGATAATAATCATTTTTCCAGGCCGCGCGCAATAGTTTCTTATCTAGACCCACTGCCATCAAGGGCTGCATAGCCAGCTTCTCTGCCCATCTTATCGCCTCCGGCAGACACTCTTTATGCGGTACTACCTTATTTAGTAATCCCAGTTTCTCCGCTTCTTCTGCGTCAAGGATTTTACCAAACCACAGTAGTTCTAACGCCTTATGATATCCGACCTTTTGAATTAAAAAATGCGATGTCCCACTATCCGGGCAAAAGGCCAATTGCATAAAGGTAAAGCCTATGCGAGCTTTTTCAGAGGCAATAATCAGATCGCAAGCCATACATGCAGCTACAGAAGCACCGGCTACCACTCCATTTAGCGCCGCTATCACTGGTTTTTTTACTTCATATATTGCCTTTACAAGCTCGCCAGCAGCATCATAGGTAGTTTTGGCACTAATAGGATCCTTTATTGAAGCTAACATAGAAATATCTCCCCCACTAGACCACCCCTTACCAGAACCGGTAATTACCACAACTTTAACCGCATCATTCTCAGAAGTTTCCTTACAAGCAGCCTGAACATCATTACAGAACTGATCATTGACAGAATTCATTGTATCAGGGCGATTAAACGTAAGTACAGCCACCCCAGTGTCCATAATGTCGAGTTTAAGAGTTTCCCAATTCATAATCTCCCGCCTTTCCCCTAGACTAACTTTTTCAACTTGCTCTTCTCTCCAAATTATATGAATGATTATTCATCCATATAATTTGGAATTCGCCACAACTTAATATATTCCTCTATTTTGATGTCAGAAAACCAATTCCGTTTATTTTCCAGAAACATATCCGGTTGAACAGCCCTATTAGATGTTTTTAGCTGGATTTTCAGAATCTAACACACAATATAACATTCAAAGTTTAATTTATTGTTAATATACAACTCCAAAACCAACCAATGTAGTTAACCCAAACCTAGTCTAGGGAAGATAGTTCCATTGTATGTTTTGTAATTCTCTGTTAGTCTAACTAAGCGAGAGGAATTATCTGTTGTTTGCTAAGTTTGGCTAAGGAGGAATAAAGGTAATATGGTTCGGTCTGTTAAAAAGCTCAGTAAAGCGGGAGTTTTTATAACTCGGAGCGCTTATTTGAGCATATTTGTACTAATATTAATTTGTTCATCCATAAAACCTGTTTATGCAACCGCACCTTATGATAACCTCAGTGTTTTGGAGAACAAACCGCTTTCTTTCCAAGATGAAGCCAATTTACAACTACAACTGGAAGCCACAGCAATAACTCAGGCGCAATCAATCCAAGAATCCATTGATGTATTGAAAGGCGCTATTGATCAGGATAACTTAACGATAGAGCAACACAAAAAAACCATAGCAGATTTAGAAGCGGAGCAACAAAGGTTAGCTGATGAGCAGAAAAAAGACACAGAAACTCTGGGGAGCTACGTCAAAGATCTGTACACTGACGGGGACACTCCCGTTTTAACGTATGTGAGTTGGTTGGTTAGTTCGACAAGCGTAGGTGACTTGATAAATAGATATAACTATGTTGATACAATTCTTAGCTACTATAGAGATCTTAGAGCCAAGATAGCCGCGAATTCTGATTCAATCAACACAAAACACAGCTTGGAACAAGCTGAAACTACAAAACTAACGGATGAAGTAACGTCTAAGCAACAACTTTTAGACGGTCTCAGTGTAGCACTAGCAAAGCAGAATGAGTTCTTAAAATTAATGACTAACGATTCATCTCAGACCATGCAGACGCAGAGCCGAGGTCAGCAAACCATGAGTGAGTCTGAGCGCCTAATTGCCGCCGAACAAATGCAAGCTCAACTAGCTAATCAAGCAAAGTATCAGCAAATACTGGCCTCACAGCTAGCTTCCGATAGTTCGCAAGGAACATTGAACATGCCTGTTAAAATGGATGGACAAGTAGGGCAGTTACTATCCTTTGCATCTACGTTTCTCGGGGTACCCTATACTTGGGGCGGAACTTACCCGCAATTTGATTGTTCGAGCTATGTACAGTATGTCTACGGACACTTTGGGATCAAGCTTAATAGGGTAACTTGGGATCAATATAATGAAGGACAAAGTGTGTCGAGAGATAACTTACAGGCTGGAGATTTAGTTTTCTTTTCGACATATCAGGCGGGTCCCTCTCACGTTGGTATTTATGTCGGTAATGGGATAATGATTAACTCGTCAAATAGTGGTGTTTCCTACGCTAGCATTAATAGTCAATATTGGTCTAGTAGGTATTATGGTGCAAGACGCGTGATCGCACAATAATCAATGACACCCGACCGAAAAAGGGAGGCATCACCAAGTGATTGCCTCCTTTGATTTATTCGTTTAAAGTTGGGTGCTCTCTATCATCCTTCGACCATTCTAAGAATAGTTGGTTTTTGCTGCAATCCTTTCAATCGCTCTACTTCTTAACCATTTATCAAGATAGCCTTTTACACTTTATTTTTCTACCGCTTCCTTATTTACATCAAAATCTAATTTTACGATTTCTACACCGTCTACATTTTTTGGAACATCATTGAGTACAAAGCCTAACATCAAGTACCTTTGACTAAATAGTATATGGAATCCACCTTTTCTCCTTGCCGTAATATATGCATTTTTTTAAATTCGCAGTAAACAACACCAGGCATTTTAAGCAGATCCATACGGGCTCTCCTTACTAAATAATTTCTTCGCATAACATGAGTTTTAAGAGCCAACGCATCATAAATAGGTCCCTTTATTAGGGAAGCTTAAAAAGGATAGTAAAATCAAATTCAGTATGTCGCATAGCAAAAGCCGCTGAGCCTATAACTCCAGCGGCTTTGCTATGCGACATACTCTTGTCAAGCGCCTCAGCATTTTAAACACGAGATTGAACTTTAGTAGTAAGTTCCTCTAAGGACTGTCCTTTTGTCTCTTCTCCCAAAATAAGAACATTGAACACGACAGCCACTAAAACGAGAGCGAAGAGGATAAAAACTGATTGTGTTCCCATCTGATATTTCCCGATCATCTTCCCAACTGCGATGGGTGCCAAAATGCCTCCGATGCGCCCGAAACCTGCCGCCCAACCTGAACCCGTTGCCCGCGTACGAGTCGGATAAAGTTCAGGGGTGTAGGTGTAAAGGATCCCCCAAGCCCCTAGGTTAAAGAATGACATCAATGATCCCATGCTAAGAATGACGACCGCTGTGTTTCCTTGACCAAAGAAGTAAGCGGTAACCGCCGTTCCTAAGACATATAATGCAAGGGTCGGCTTTCGTCCAATCCGATCGACGAAATAAGCAGCACTGAAGTAACCAGGAATCTGGGCGAGCGTCATAATAATGACATAACTAAAACTCTTTGTTAGGGAGAAGCCTTTGAGAGCTAAAAGTGAAGGAAGCCAGGTAAAAATCCCATAATACGAAAAGACGATCCCAAACCATAAAAGCCAGAGGAAAACAGTTCGACGTAAAAGAGGACGTGAAAATAGCTCACTGAACTTCGCATTATCAGCTTGGACTACCGGCGTTACGTGATTCTTTTGCATTGTTTTATTTACACGCACATTTGCTACAATTCCACTTTCCCGTTCAATTTTTGCTACGATGGCTTCCGCTTCCTCTACGCGCCCTTTACTTTCAAGATAGCGCGGGGACTCTGGGATCATCCGCCATAAAAACAAGATATAAAGAGCTGGCAAAAAACCAATAAAAAACGCGAGTGGCCAACCAAACTTGGGAATAATCATGTATGAAATAATAGCTGCGAGCAACCAACCGAAGGCCCAGAAACTCTCAAGCAAGACCAGAAATTTCCCCCGATGTTTGACTGGTGAAAATTCACTAACCAGGGTAACGACAACAGGAAGTTGTCCACCCAAACCAAACCCCACTATAAAGCGAAAAAATAGCAGAGACGTAAGATTCCAAGAAAGTCCGCATAATCCAGTTGCTATACTATAAGTCAGTAGTGTAAATGCAAAAACCTTTCTACGGCCAATTCTGTCCGCAATCGTTCCGGCAATAATGGCCCCAATCGCCATGCCGAGTAGACCTATGCTCCCGATATTCCCCACTTGTTCTGGGCTTAAATGCCACTCTTTCATCAACACTGGCAGGACAAAAGACACAATACCAGTATCCATGGAATCAAACATCCAGCCTAAACCTGCCGTGAAAAGTAGAACGTAATGAAATTTTGAAACAGGCATTTGCTCCAATCGTTCACTAATCTTCATAACTTGCTCCTTTTCTATTTCTCTCTCTTTCTCAATAATTACAGGAACCTTTAGTCCAAATCCTTGCTTGTCTATCTTGTTTTACCATGATGACTATACATGTGTCAAGACACCAGTTTGACAATCTCTTAAAGTTCGTATTAAAATCATCTCAAAGTAGGTGATCGTCAATGACACAAAAAGAAGGACAATCCGGTCGGGAACGCCGGGAATACTTATTAAACATCTTAAAGAACCGCAAAGAACCAGTCAAAGCCGCCTCCTTAGCCAAACTCACAGGAGTGAGTCGTCAGGTTATTGTTCAAGATATGGCCCTTCTCAGAGCATCTGAGCAACCGGTCATCGCCACTCCGCAAGGATATCTCTATTTCACGGATATTCGTGCCAAAGGTATGCAGAGAATCATCTACAGTCGCCATGCTCCAGCAGACACAGAAAAGGAACTAAATATCTTGGTAGATCATGGGGTTAGTGTGCTCGACGTCGGGGTTGAACATTCGGTTTATGGCAAAATTTTTCGACCCCTTAAACTCAAAAGCCGTCTTGATGTCAAAAAGTTCATAGCTCAAATGGCAGAAAATGATGCTCATTTACTGTCCTCTCTAACTGGTGGCCTCCATCTTCATACGATAGAGGCCGCAACTGAAGAGGTATTAAACGAAGTTTGTGATGCTCTTACCCATGAAGGATTTTTGCTTGATCCAAAGACGATTTAATAGAAACAAGGCTGGAAGCAATATTACTTCCAGCCTTGTTTCTATTAAATCCGCCTCTATTTCCGTCGTTTAAGCAGTTCCCTACCAACTTCTTCAATCCCAACTCCGCGCTCTTCAAGCATCACTAAGACATGATAAAACAAATCAGATACTTCACATCTCAGTTCATCAGGATCGGCATTCTTGGCAGCGATAATCACTTCAGCACTTTCTTCGCCGACCTTTTTGAGGATCTTATCAATCCCCTTTTCGAATAGATAGGTCGTATAAGCTCCTTCCGGTCGTTCAAGATTCCGGGAATGAATCACCTCGGTCAACAGCTCTAAAGTTCTTCCCAGGGCCGGTTCAGTCCTTACTTCGGGTTCCCCAATGGCCTCAAACCCTTGGTTCGTCAAATCATAATGAAAACAAGAGAAATAGTTTTCATGGCAAGCCATCCCTGTCTGTTTCACCGTCAACAGAAGTGCATCTTGATCACAATCAAACTTGATGTCAACGATCTCTTGGAAATGGCCAGAGGTTTCTCCTTTTAGCCACAGAGATTGCCGACTCCGGCTGAAATAACAAGCCTTACGCTCGCGCAAAGTCCTACGCAAAGATTCTTCGTTCATATAGGCCAGCATTAAGACCTCTTTAGTCTCCACATCCTGAACAATTGCGGGAACCAAACCTTGAGCATCCCAACGTATTCCTTTTAAGTCTACAGTTTCTATCATAGTTGCATCCATACGTATCTCTACCTTCCTGTCCATCATCTATCGCTAGCGCTATGTCATACAAGTCTCCGAACTAAAATCCCCCGCTCTGCTAGATAGCGTTTAGCTTCCTCTATGCTATATTCTTTGTAGTGAAAGATTGACGCCGCTAAAACGGCGTCCGCTTCACCAAGGGTTAGGCCTTCAGCCAAATGTTCTAAAGTGCCTACCCCACCGCTCGCTATAACAGGCAGTGATACAGCGCGGCTCACAGCCCTGGTCAGGTCTAGTTCATAGCCCACCTTAGTTCCATCTCTGTCCATGGAAGTTAGAAGGATCTCTCCTGCACCTAACTCTTCCGCCTCCGCGGCCCACTCTAAGACATCTTTCCCCGTCGCCGTTCTTCCTCCGTGAATATACACTTCCCATTTACCCGGCGACGTGCTTCGGGCATCGATAGCGACCACTATGCACTGGCTTCCGAAGGCATGTGCCCCTTCTTGAATAAGTCGTGGGTTCTGAACAGCCGAAGTGTTGAGCGAAACCTTGTCCGCTCCTGCCCTAAGCATTCTTCGAATATCCTCGATAGTCCGCAGCCCGCCCCCGATCGTAAAAGGGATAAAGACCTGTTCAGCCGTTCGTCGGACTACTTCAACCATAGTATCTCGCTTATCTGATGACGCGGTTATATCCAGGAAAATCAACTCATCAGCACCCTCTTTATCATAAAGAGCTGCCAATTCCACCGGATCCCCTGCATCACGCAACTGCACAAAATTGGTCCCCTTGACCACACGCCCATCGTGAACGTCTAAACAGGGAATGATCCGCTTACTTAACATGTCATTCCGCTCCTTTATCCTAACTAAGAACTGTACCAATGCTAAATAGGTTACCGCCTACCAAACGTTCTCTTTCGTTCAACATCTAACGAGCGGCCTCTAACGCTTCCTTTAAGGTAAAAGCTCCACTATAAAGTGCTTTTCCCGTAATGGCCCCTTCTATCGAAACTCCCTTTAAGACTTCAACTTGCAAGTTACGAAGATCAGCTAAGGTGGAGATCCCGCCAGAAGCGATTACAGCCAGGCCCGTTTCCTGAGCCATCTGAACTGTGCTCTCAATGTTCGGTCCCTGGAGCATTCCATCTCTTGCAATATCTGTAAAGACCACGCTCTGGATTCCCACAGCTTTCATGGCCTTGCCTAGGTCAATGGCACGCATTTCAGTCGTTTCTGCCCATCCTTGAACTGCGACTAAGCCTTCCTTAGCATCAATGCCCACAATGACTTTTTTACCATACCGTCGCGCTGCTTCAGCGACTAATGCTGGGTTTTTGACGGCGATTGTTCCAAGAATTACCCTCTCGACCCCTAGCTCTAATAGTTCCGTAATTCGTTCCATCGTCCGAATTCCCCCGCCTACCTGAATCTTTAGGGAAACACTTCCTACAATATTACGGATTGTTTCATCATTCACAGGTTTTCCGGAAAACGCGCCGTTCAGATCAACGATATGTAAGTACTCCGCACCTTGTTTTTCAAAGTCCTTCGCCACTTCAACAGGGTTCTCGGCATAAATCGTAGAATCCTCCATCCGCCCCTGTAACAGACGTACCGCTTTCCCTTCTTTTAAGTCAATTGCTGGAAAGAGCAGCATCATCATTCACCCACTTTCCGAAATTCGTCAGAAGTTGCAACCCCCATGGACTTGATTTTTCAGGGTGAAATTGAGCCCCCCAGATATTGTTCTTACCTACAACTGCCGGAAAAACAACCCCATAATCACTCGTCCCTATAATATCACGTTTTTCGCTAGGCACTGCATAATACGAATGGACGAAATAAAAATAAGATTCGTTGGGAATCCCTTCTAATAAACGAGATGGTTGTTCTAGATTCAAGCTGTTCCAGCCCATATGCGGAACCTTTCCGCCAGGCGGAAATTTGACAACTCGACCGGCTAATAGTCCTAACCCTGCATGCTCACCATGTTCTTCTCCCACTTCAAAAAGCACTTGCATTCCCAAGCAGATCCCAAGAAAAGGACGACCTGAACGAGCAAATTGGATGATCGGCTCGATCCATCCTCCACTGTTTAAAGCTTCCATCGCATCAGCAAAGGCACCAACACCCGGAAGAATCAGCCCATCCACTCCATCCAGGTCCTTCGGTGACGTCATAATTGAAGCAGCAAAGCCGACCTTTTCCAACGCCTTTTCGACGCTTCTTAAATTCCCACGTCCATAATCAACAATACCTATCACTCTGATTCCTCCCGGAATGTTCAATCGCATTATTTATCCAAAACTAATTTGCTGCAAGAATCTTCTCTTTAAACCCTTAGCTCAAAACTACAACACTACACCTCGAATTAATCTACAAAACTCCTTTAGTGGAGAGAATACCGCTATATCGAGTGTTCGTGCGTAGGGCCAAACCCAAACCTCTCCCAACCCCTTTGAAAGCAGCTTCCAGAATATGATGACGATTCTTACCTGAGAGCTGTCTGACATGCAAGGTGAGTCCGCTTTGTACTGCCAACGCCCGAAAGAATTCCTCCGCCATCTCAACTGGAAACTCGCCGACCATGCCGTCTGGGCAATTTACATCCCAAATGAGATAGGCACGATTAGAGAGATCTAAAGCCACCTGAACTAGGGCTTCATCCATAGGAAGAAGGGCCTCCCCGAGTCGTTCGATCCCCATCTTATCGCCACAAGCTTCCCTAAGAGCTTGCCCCAAGACAATACCACAATCCTCGATCGTATGGTGAGCATCCACCTCTAAATCACCACTAGCCCGAAGAATCAGATCGAAATAAGCAAAACGAGCAAATGCCGTCAGCATATGATCAAAGAAACCAATTCCTGTCTCCACTTGGGATTCTCCCGACCCATCAAGGTTCAGGCGGACGCTGATTTCCGTTTCTTTAGTTTTGCGTTCGATATAAGCTTCACGCATGATTTTCTCCTCTCGAACCTGCACTAATCTCTCGAATTGCTCGCATAAACCCTTCATTTTCCTCAGGAAGCCCCGCACTGATACGCAGGCATTTCCCCAGAGTTGGGAGGTCACCCATATTGCGAACCAGGAACCCCCGTTTTAACAACTCAGCTGCCCAGCTGTCCGAGTTCGTGGGTTTAAAGAGAATAAAGTTCGCTCGGGTCGGATAAACCAAGACATCTGGAACGGTCGCTAATTCTTCTTGCAATTTTTGCGTTTCTGCCTTGATCTGTTGAATTTGCAGTTGGTACTCATCTAAGTAATCGAGGGCTAATATCCCCGCTTTTTGACTTAGAGAATTAACATTAAATGGTTGACGCACCCGATTGATTAACGAAATAGTCTCTAGTTGCCCGAGCAAATACCCCAAGCGGAGACCTGCCATTCCAAAGGCCTTAGAAAAGGTCCGCAGAATGATCAAGTTGGGATACCTCTCAATTTCAGGAATGAGCGTCTCCTCCGAAAACTCGGCATACGCCTCATCCACCACGACGATTTTGCCGCTTTCTCGAACCAGCCTTAGAATTTCTTCTCGGGGGAATAGTGAACCGGTGGGGTTATTGGGATTACAAACAATCATCACATGAGCCTCTGGAGCTTGTGCTGCCTTTAACATCTTCTCCATGTCTAAATCTAAACCGTTCGAGAGCGGAACTTGTACGACCGTTGTATCTGTTAGGCGAGCGGCGATCTGATACATGACGAACGTTGGAGTATGGATAATCAACGATTTTCCCAAACCGCCGAACGTGAGTAAGACCAGCTGGATCAGTTCATCCGATCCATTGCCTATCAAAATTCCTTCTGGAGATGTTTTCGTATAAGTAGCAATAGCCTTCTTAAGATCCTTGCCCATCCCATCTGGATATCGATTAAACGCCAGTTCCTCAGAAAACAGCGCTTCATACATTCCCTTTGGCCAAGGAAAAGGATTTTCATTGGCATCCAGTTTAACACACTGGGGTACAACCTTCGCCTCATAAGGAGCGAGCTTACGAACTTCAGGTCGAACGAACCTCTCAGGATTATTTGACATTCTTTCCATCGTTCCCTGGTTTCTATGTCGTACGATTAAACCAGGTTTTCACATCCTTTCACATTTACAACTAATCGGAATTGCTCTTATCCTAATTCACCTGACGTTTATCATTCTTTATATAATCACTCATTCTATATAAGATCACCTGCTGTTATAAATGTAATCCGATCAACTAATTGATAACGACTACTTAAACCGAACTTCTACAGCCCTCGCATGAGCTTCCAGCCCTTCACTACGGGCAAGTAAAGCGATCTGCTTGGCATCTCGTTTTAGAGCTGCTTCCGAATACCCGATTACACTAACTTTTTTCATGAACGTATCGACATTAAGCGGTGAATAAAACCGCGCCGTCCCACCGGTTGGCAAAACGTGATTCGGCCCAGCAAAGTAATCCCCGACTGGTTCGGGTGAATACCGTCCCAGAAAAACCGCACCAACATTTCGAACTTTTCCTAACCAAGAGTAGGGATCCTGAACAACCAGCTCGAAATGTTCTGGAGCAATTTTGTTCGCCAAGTCCATCCCTTCCTGGAGATCCGCCACCAAAATCGCCGCACCATACGTTTCCCAGGAAGCTCTGGCAATTTCGGCACGGGGTAATTCTTCGAGCTGCCGCTCCACTTCAGAGATAGTCTCTTCAAGAAGTCGACGAGAGGGAGAGACTAAAATAGCCGAAGCCAAACGATCATGCTCAGCTTGAGAAAGCAAATCCGCAGCTAATTCTTCTGGACTTCCACTCTCATCTACTAAGATCAAGATCTCACTTGGCCCAGCAAGCATATCTATATCCACCGTTCCAAAAACCTGTTTTTTGGCTAAAGTCACATAAATATTCCCTGGTCCGGTGATTTTGTCCACGGGGGAAATCATCTCCGTCCCATAGGCCAACGCAGCTATTGCCTGAGCCCCTCCAACCTTGTACACTTCGGTCACACCTGCCTCGGCTGCCGCCACCAAAACCTCTGGAAGAAGCGTGCCGTCCGCCCTCGGCGGGCTGACCATCACAATTTCGTCAACCCCTGCCACAACCGCGGGTAAAGCGTTCATCAAAACAGACGATGGATAGGAAGCCGTTCCTCCAGGAACATAAATTCCCACACGTTTGAGCGGAAGTAAGAGTTGCCCAAGCATACTCCCGTCCAAATTAGGTTCCAACCAAGAAGTTCGCTTCTGCTTCTCGTGAAAGCTGAAAATATTTCTTTTAGCAGTCCGTAAAGCCTCCAAGAAATCCTCACCCACGTCTCGATAGGCTCCTTGAATTTCTTCCTCGGTGACCCTCAATCCGCTCTGACGCAGGTTAACATGATCAAATTCCTCGGTCATCTGAAAGATCCCCTCATCCCCATCCTCCTGGATCCGTTTGAGAATCTCAGCAACACGCCGCTCTAATGTTTCATCGTCTCCATACGATTTCCGTGTGAGGCGATTTAAATCAATCGTCTTTAAGTCCTCTACCTTCACGACATTCTCCCCTCGCTCTGCTCTTAAATAAGTCTCTGGTCAGCCCTTATCAAACTTTTGAATTATAATCTTTAAAACAACGACGATACCCCATAAAACTACGCTCTAAATCTTAGATTTTAAACAGATAAATTCTCTTTAAATTCTTCCCTCAAACTCTCGACTAAATCCCGAATTCGCTCATATTTCATGCGGTAGGCCACACGGTTAGCGATCAAGCGCGTGGTCGCTTCCAAAATCGGCGCGACCTCAACTAAATGATTTTCCCTGAGTGTTTTTCCAGTGGAAACAATATCGACAATCATTTCTGCCAGATCGACGCACGGAGCAAGCTCCATATTACCGTGAAGTTTAATTGGATTTACCTGCATGCCTAACCCGCTGAAAAAGGTTTCCGTTACACGAGGAAACTTCGTGGCTACCCGTTGATGGTTCAATCCGTTTAAATCATACTCTCCACTCGGTAGCTTGGGAGGTACACTCGCTTCAGGCATAGCAACCACAAAGCGACAATAGCCGAATTTGAGATCGAGTAATTCGGCCACATCCTTATTTTCTTCCAGCAAGGTGTCCTTACCAACAAACCCAAGATCTGCTGCTCCATACTCAACGTACGTCGGGATATCCGTAGGACGGCATATAATCAGTTTAACCTTACTATCTGGAAGATCGAAGAAGAGCTTTCTCGAATCTTCATCCACATGACTACATTCAATTCCAATACGGCTCAACAATTGGATAGAGTCAATCAACAACTTTCCTTTGGGCAACGCAATCGTTAAAAAATCCCGTTCCATGAGGCATCCCCTTTCTATATCCCATAAAACTAAAGCTTATAATAAATTAGTTGCTTCAGTTATTCTATCGCTTTACTTAGTTAAAGTGCTAATATATTAGTATTATAACAACGTACGTCTGCCCTGGCAACCCCTATTTTTAATTAATCATCAATCACTATGATTCTACGCCCATCTCCCACTGGAATCGGTCATCTTTCTTTAGCACTACTGGAATCAACAATTGCAAGTCTAAAAATTAAAAACCTATCCTTCCTGATTGGGACGGACAGGCTCTCCAGATAAGTACATTAATTTTACCATACATTTAGCCAATACAAAAAAGAGACAGGCCCAATAATTCGGCTTGTCTCTTCTCGTTATGTACTTTGATCAAAAATCCAAGTTATCATCCGACAACTTTAAACTTTCAAAATCCTGTATCAACCCAACTAGATCAGCATTCGATATATACTTATTTCCATTTTCAGTAGTCTTATTAAAGTCGATGGTTCTTAGTACCCCTAGGCAACCCCGATTAATATCGTCAATCTCCGCAAAGGCCTTCATTAGGTATGATCCCAAGTCTTCCTCTTCTTGTTTGACTCTATCCCAGCGGGCCATTTTAGGTACAAAGAATCGATAAAACTCTCTCTTTTCTAATTCCTCTTCTATTTGACTCTGAGATAAACCCTTGGTCGTGAGCTTATTACGCCTAGCCTCACGTTCGAGCTTAAACCTGTCATTTAAACGCTTTAAATAAAGAA
Organism: Desulfosporosinus sp. Sb-LF; assembly: GCF_004766055.1. Taxonomy (NCBI): domain Bacteria; kingdom Bacillati; phylum Bacillota; class Clostridia; order Eubacteriales; family Desulfitobacteriaceae; genus Desulfosporosinus; species Desulfosporosinus sp. Sb-LF. The sequence goes on from NZ_SPQR01000003.1 coordinate 251,455, forward strand.
TTGAAATAACATATTCCTTAAATTCCGCAGCTTCCCTGTTACCACGCAAAGAATCACAGGTTTCATCAAGGAAACTCTCAAGCTGAGCTAGGGATAGTTTTTCACTCATTGTTCATTCTCCTTAATTTCACATAGATTGTTCCCTGTTTACTTCGTCGAAGGTTGCCCCAATTCCTTCCAAGAATCAATCTCCCATTTCAATTCCAAGAGTGCGTGCTGCTAACAGTAAGGGATCTGTTAAAGGCACTTGTTTAAGCTTATCGACCGCTTCATGTATGGGTACCCGCACTATATCCCTACCCCGAAGAGCTACCATAACTCCAAATTCCTCCTCAAGTGCAGCATCCACCGCAGCTGTACCATAACGAGTAGAAAGCACCCGATCGTACGCATTAGGGGAACCTCCACGTTGAAGATGTCCGAGCACCGTCACTCGTGTTTCCATGCCATAGTGTTCTTCAAGATCGTTAGCTAATTTAGTACCAATACCTCCTAATTTGAGGGGGTCGCATCGCTCAGAAACCACACGTTCAACCACCATCTCGCCACCCAAAGGCTTAGCGCCTTCAGCTACAACAATAATACTAAATTTCTTTCCTTGCTTTGCCCGTTGCTGGATAGATAAAGCGACCCGATTTATATTATAAGATATTTCCGGAATCAAGATAGCATCTGCACCACCAGCGACACCTGCATACAAAGCTATCCATCCGGCATAGCGCCCCATTACCTCTAGAATCATGACCCTATGATGGGATTCTGCGGTTGTATGTAAACGATCCAAGGCTTCCTGAGCTGTATCTACCGCTGTTTGAAAACCGAAGGTTTGATCAGTAGCCATCAAATCATTATCGATCGTTTTCGGAATTCCGATTACAGAAAGCCCCTTGTTCACGAACTCAAGGGCGATTTTCAAACTCCCGTCCCCGCCAATTGCTAACAAGGCATCCACACCGCGCTCTTTTAAATTTCGTATAACATCATCAGAACGGTCGATTGTTTGAGTGACTCCATTGAGTTTCGTCACATAAGCAAACGGATTATCACGATTCGTTGTTCCCAGAATCGTCCCACCCCGAGGTAAAATACCCGAAACATCCCTCAAACCAAGAGACAAGAAATCCCCTTCTACCGCACCACGAAAACCATCTCGAATTCCGAGCACCTCAATACCATATTGGTGCGCACTTTTTGCAACCGCTCGAATCACCGCATTAAGCCCAGGGCAATCCCCACCACCCGTAAGAACCGCAAGTTTACGCATTTTTCCACTCCTTTTCTCGTATTAGTAGAAAATGAAAACCTTATATCTATTCCATTAAATTACTTTATCAACCTCCACTCTAGAGAAATCTTCAATTATCTAACGTTCCTAGAATCGCTCACCTAGATCGTCTATCCAATGCTAACATAGGAAGTTTCGAATATAAAACATGTTCAAAGCGCCGAAAGACAAAGACATCTCCAAACGTGGCAGGAAGCAACAGAACCGTCCACGCTTCCTCGTCGTTTTGGCCCTTCCCACATGTGTTCTCCAGCGCTTTTCCAAGCGACTTTGCGTTATAAACGCAAATATCGTCATATCCCCTCGTCTTAATCCCCGTCTACCCGACATAATCACACTGACCAATATTCTTCCGCGATGCTATTTTCTGGGCTTCATCGTTTCCGATTGTTCCTAAGGCCATTTCAACCCGTTTTCCCTCAGCCCTTAAGGCCTGACAGCGGCGAATGATCTGCTCATCATTAGAACCATAGACCAAGACATCAGCCCCCTTCACGGCTGGAAGTGGGAAAAGTTCTAAAAGATTTCCAAGGTGTATTGCGAACCCGGTTGCCGGCTGCGGAACGCCAAAATCGGCGTATAATGCATCATAGCGCCCTCCCTCGACCACTGGGAAACCCATTCCATGAACATACCCTTCAAAAACCGCCCCAGTATAATAGGAAAAACCACGCAGAATTCCTAAATCAAGAGACACATTCTCTTGAACTCCAAACTCTTTCAAATGCCCATAAATCCGTCTTAAACGTTCGACTGCTTCCCGAATAGCAGGTCTCTCACTCCACTCGAGAACTTCGTCTAGGATTTCTTCTCCTCCGTGAAAATGGGGTAAACGAAGCAATAGCTCCTGAACTCGTTCATTTAACCCGCTTTGCCTTACCCAACTTTCCACACCAACCATGTCTTTACGAGCCAACGCATCTTCCAGCTCGGCTCGTATCCCCTCATCGACCCCTGCTTCCAGCATGAGTCCCGAAAAGATCCCCATATGACCGAGATTAAATTGATAGTTTTTCAAACCCAAACCTGCAATCGCCTCTACAGCGAGAGCGATCACCTCTGCATCAGCTAGTTCTTGGTCGGAACCGACGAGTTCTACGCCGACTTGGCGAAACTCCCGATGTCTAACTGAGGTATTTCGATAGACATCAGCACCATAGCATAGACGTATTGGAAAATCTCCGCCTCGCATTCGGGTGCTGACAAGTCTCGCGATCGGGATGGTCAGCTCTGGGCGCAACGCTAAAATACGCCCTTCACGGTCAAAGAACTTATATAACGAATCCACTTGCTCAACATCAGGTTGGACACAGGCAGTAAATTCAAGGGTAGGAGTCAACACCTTCTGATAAGACCACTGCCGAAAAAGCGTAAGAATTTCTTCTTCTAAACGTTCTTGCACAGCGATTTCCTCAGGTAGTAAATCACGCATGCCCTCAGGAATACGTTGTCCTAAATTCGTTCTTAGCACAATAATTACCTTCTCTCTTGTCAGTTTTCTTCAATTCTTTGTTCTTGTAAACGTCGTAAAATTAATTGATATCCGTCGGCTCCAAAATTCAAACAACGCTTCACACGGCTAATCGTAGCTGTACTTACTCCTGTTACTTCCCCAATCGCCGTATAAGTCTCATTCCTTTGGAGCATCTTGGCAACTTCTAGCCGCTGGGCCAAAGCCTTTATTTCTGCGACCGTTGCTATATCTTCAAAGAACCGATAACACTCTTCTTTGCTTTTAAGCAATAAAACGGCTTCGCATAAGGCATCCGTTAACGGATTCTGTAGACGCTCATCGCTAGACATGGGATTACCCTCCTCTGACAGCATTGCTTTCTTCCTTTAATCTATTAAAGGACAGCTCCATTGTCAAGCTTTTTCAATGTATAATTTTCCTCTTGCAAAACTCTAACTCCCTGTGCTAGAATACAAATATCGATTAGCAATTGGCTTAACACATTTAAAACTTTATAGAACTCTTATTCAGAGAGGTGGAGGGACTGGCCCGATGAAACCCGGCAACCGGCATTAAGCACGGTGCTAAATCCTGCAGAGAAAAATCTGAGAGATAAGAGGAAAACCGAATGGTCACTCCGCGGGTTTTCTTCGCGGAGTTTTTTGTTGTGTTTAGAACGTTGCGACCTAAGACAAAGGAGGACCGTCCTTGATCCAGATTAAACAACTCATGAAAACTTACTCATCCCGTGCAGGAACGGTTATCGCCCTTGACAATGTTTCCCTACACATACCACAAGGTGCCATCTACGGCATTATTGGACTAAGTGGTGCCGGAAAGAGTACACTTGTGCGCTGCTTGAACCTACTTGAAAAACCCACGAGCGGTCAAATCGTCGTTGCTGGCCAAGACCTGACTAAACTTTCCGGTAAGTCACTCCGTCAAGCTCGTCAGAATATTGGGATGATATTCCAACACTTTTATCTCCTTCAATCAAGGACTGTAGCAGAAAATATTGCCTTTCCTTTGGAAATAGCCAAACTACCCAAGAAGGAAATCACAGCGCGTGTCGAGGAATTACTCCGCCTTGTCGGCCTCGAAGAGAAAGCTACTGCTTATCCTGCTCAATTAAGTGGTGGACAGAAACAGCGGGTGGGCATTGCCCGGGCGCTTGCCACAAAGCCTAAAGTCCTCTTGTGCGATGAAGCGACATCTGCTCTTGACCCACAGACCACCCTTTCTATTCTAAACCTTCTTCGCGATATTAACCAAAAGCTAAGCTTGACCATTGTTATGATCACTCATGAAATGAAAGTGGTCAAAGAAATATGTAGTGACGTTGCAGTAATTCATGCAGCTCAAATCGTTGAATACGGCCCGGTCGAGTCTGTCTTCATACAACCTCAGTCTGATATCGCTCGAGAATTTATTGCAACCGTTTTCCCAAATGAACTTCCGGCAGACCTTCTAAGAGACTTTTCAACCCACCAAGACTCTGAAATCATCCGGATTCAATTCCTCGGGTCACGAGCCTCAGATCCGATTATCACCGATTTACTGCGAACCTGCGACGTAAGAGCGAATATTCTTTATGGAAGTATTGACCATTTGAGATCCACACTTTTTGGCACCCTAACCTTAGAACTACAAGGAAACCCCGAACAGCTTGGACAAGCACATCAATACTTAGCATCTCGCGAATTAAAAGTGGAGGTGATCCAACGTGCCCTTTGATCCAGCTATGCTTCTCCAAGCCTCTTTTTGGAGTGATTTATCCCAACTCGTTTCTCCTGCGGTCGCTGAAACCCTCTACATGGTCATTGTTTCAACGATACTCGCCTACATTATAGGACTCCCTTTAGGTGTCATCTTGGTTGTTACCTCTACCGGCCATATAGCACCCAACCCTTGGGTAGAACGGATCTTAGGAACCGCTATTAATATATTACGTTCCGCTCCATTCATCATCTTGTTAGTGGCCTTCATCCCATTGACTCGATCTCTCGTCGGCACGTCTATTGGCACCACTGCAGCCATTGTCCCTCTCGTCATCTCAGCGGCCCCTTTCGTGGCACGTGTAGTAGAAAGTTCCCTCAAAGAAGTCCCCTATGGCGTGATCGAGGCTGCCTTATCCATGGGAGCATCACCCCTACAAATTATCCAAAAGGTCCTTCTCCCTGAAGCAAAAGCTTCCTTGATCTTAGGCATTACCATCACGACGATTAGTGTCATCGGTTATACTGCCATGGCTGGTGCCGTTGGTGGGGGAGGGTTAGGAGACCTTGCCATTCAATACGGCTACAACCGTTTCCGGACCGATATTATGATTGTGACCGTCATCATTCTGGTCGTGATCGTTCAGAGCTTACAATCTCTGGGTAATGCGCTCGCACGTAAGCTTTCTCATTATTAAATGATTAATATAGATATTAAATAGTACCTAAACGCTAAAAAGAAACTAAACAATTAGGAGGAGAAAAACATGTTCAAATTCAAAACCCATCGTTATTTCGCATTATCACTCGTCATCTTGGCTTCTCTCTCTCTCGGCCTTACCGGATGCGGCAGTACGTCAAACACCTCAAAAGCTACATCAGATACAACTGCTAAAACCGTCCTTAAAGTGGGCGCTACCCCAGTTCCTCATGCGGAAATTTTAGAATACATTAAACCAGCCTTGGCTAAAGAAGGCATTGACCTAAAAATCGTGAGCTACACCGATTATGTTCGTCCTAACTTAGACTTGGATACAGGAGATATCGATGCCAACTTCTTCCAGCATACACCTTACCTTGATTCTTTCAACAAAGATCATAACCTAAAGCTTGCCTCGATTGCCAAAGTCCACATCGAGCCAATGGGTGTCTACTCTAAGAAAATCACTAAACTAGACGACTTAAAAACTGGAGATACTCTTGCTGTTCCCAATGATCCTTCCAATAACGGTCGTGCCTTAGCCTTACTAGCCAAAGCCGGTCTCATCCAATTGAAAGACGGAGTAGGGATCAAAGGAACCGTTAATGATATCACAGGAAACCCTAAGCAACTCAAAATCACCCCGATCGATGCCCCTCAGCTTCCTCGCGTAATCCAAGATCCCAAAATTGCAGGTGCAGTGATCAACACAAACTACGCTCTGGAAGGTGGACTCAATCCACTCAAGGATTCCCTCTTTACTGAAGACAAAGACTCACCTTATGCAAATATATTAGTCGTCAAAGACAGCAAAATAAATGACCCAGCTTTACAAAAGTTAGCGAAAGCCTTAACCTCTCCTGAGGTTAAGAAATTCATTGAAGACAAATACAAAGGGTCAATCGTTGCTGCATTCTAGAAAAACGTAGGTTGACTTACATTTTAATCACCTCGTAACTTTAAAGAGGACGAAATCCGCTCAAGGATTTCGTCCTCTTTCTATCTCTCTTCTCTATGCTAAAACAAGTGTATCTGTAAAATCACTTTAAGACACATTATAAGCATAGTCCCGGAGTATATGGTTTCGAATTGCTAATCTCAGAGTTCTCACCATTATCCCCTGCAAACTCGACGGTAACCGTTGTCCCTGTAGGACTTGATTCGAAACTCATTACAGCATTCTGGCGAAGGGCAATACTCTGACATATTGCGATTCCTAACCCAGTCCCACGTTCTTTCGTTGTTAAAAAAGGAGTCCCTAATTTTTTGAGTATCGCGGGATCAACCCCCCCTCCTTGGTCACAAATTCTAAGTATGATATGGTTTCCTACTTCATGGGCTTGAATCGTAAGTGTCGTACCACCCTGCATAGCTTCGAGTCCATTTTTTGCTAAGTTCAGAAGTAGTTGTCGTATTTCGTTGGCATTTCCTTGAATGTTTGTGACCGGTTCCAGCTCTAGATTTAATCGTTTGTCTTGATTAATCGCATCCGCAGATAACAAGGGGGATAAATTCCTGACGATCTCCGTGATATTTATTAACCCGAAATCGGTAGATTTTTCTCTAGCCAAACTTAAAAAATCAGAGATAATTACATTCGCCCGATCTAGTTCTTGAATCATCAATTCATAAAATTTGTGATTATTCTTGGTAGTGTCCTTGGAGCCGAGCAATTGTAGAAAACCGCGAACTGTCGTGAGTGGATTCCTTACCTCATGGGCAATACCTGCTGCCATTTCTCCCACCATATTAAGTCTTTCCATGCGAGCTAATTCACGATCAGCGTTCTTTCTGTCTGTAATGTCAATAAGCACTTTGAAGATCAACTTTGAGCCATCGACATCAGTGTAGGGCTGTGCATATACCTCATACACACGATTATCGAACATTACCTCTTTCCATAAAGATGTAGTATTCCTAAAAGTCATGGGGGTTTCGCAATCTATGCACGGGTAGAGCAACCCTCCGATGACTTCATAGCAAGATCGTCCTTCCCAGGAGCCAAACTTAGTCTGAAAATTCCTGTTAGCATAACGTATTTTATAATTTTCTTCTTGTACATAGATGAGACCGGGAAAGCCATCAAATAACGAATATAAGCGAAGATGCTCTTCTTCCACCGCCTTTTCGATTTCTTTTCTTTCATCTATATCGCGGAAAAAAATTGAGATTCCATTCTCTGTTGGATAAATACTGATTTCAAGCCAGAATCCCATGAATGGTTCATTTGATTCGAATCGTGTAGGTTGCCCGTCATTCATTACTTTCAGACAAGAGTTTGTTATCAGCTTATTGCCTTGATCATAAATATCCCAGAAATTAGTCCCTACTAAATTACCATTAAAGCCATTAGCTTCGTTTGCTTTAACCATAGCCTTATTAGCATGTGTTATAATCCATTGGCGATTTACGGCTAAAAAACCATCACTAATACTTTCCAGTGTATTCGACAGTTCTTGATTAACTATGGCTAACTCATTTTCAGCAGTTTCTCTTTGGATGATCTCATCTCGGAGTTGCTCATTCGTTCTTAGCAGTTCTGCAGTCCGTAATTCGACCAATTCCTCTAAACTTTCTCGATACCGACGCAATTCATTTTCTTTCTGCTCACTTTCAGTAATATCCCAAATGGAAACAACCCGTAAGCATCGATCACTTACGGTTAATTCATAGTTATCAATGTGAACTGGAAAACAGCTTCCATCTTTTCTAACATGAATAGAATTATACTCATAATGACCCTTGTCATGAACCTTATGATATATTCTCTGAATATCATCATGATGCCCCGAAGCACACAATAAACCATACATTGATCTGCCTAGTAACTCTTCAGCACAATATCCATGCATATCCGTGTAACGCGGATTCACTTTTAGCAATTCCCCACTTATGGCATCGGAAACCGCTATGCCCCAAGGGTTCTCAGTAAAGATGCGATCCCAAATTTCTTTATCTTCTTGAAAATTGACTAAAGCAAGTTCTTGGCCAAAATCAACGATTACTTCTTCATTGGACATTTTCGATACCACTTTTCTCAATAAAATTGCGCCGTACTGAACACCCTATAATTCTTCCAAAGTATGCTAAGATGTTCATTTCTATGACACGGCAGCTCTTCTTTTCCTATAATTTTATAAATATCGGAAGAGAAATAGTATTTCGAGTTTAATAACCCGATTTTTTACCCATCATCGTATTAATATTTAACTTAAAAAGAGTGACTCCTGACAAACCCGCATCTACAAATGAAATTCTCTCGTCCGCATAGTGTTGCATGATGATTTTCATGCCCTTACGCTTATCCTCTAACTCTTCGATGAATTCAACTTCACCGAAACCAATGACACTCTGATAACGCATCGTCCAGTTGCATCCCTGGTCACCCGGAACAACCTGTGTATCAATCTCCACTTCAAAGCAAGCCTGAGGATTTTCTCGAAGGATTGATAGTTTCAAACCTTCTGATGCTGAGTGAAAATACAAGACCTCAGCTTCGTAACCGAAGCACATTGGAATGATATAAGGCATAGTTTGATAGGATACGGCTAATCGACACACTTGAGCTTTCTTCATTATCTCGTCCAATAGTTTCTGTTCAGTGATCTCCTTATCGTTTCTACGCATGTTTTTGCCTCATTTCAATTGTTTCTTAATAATCAATAACAATGCCCACTTCTTTGGGCCGGTTGACCTATTGAATTTTGTAACAAACCAAACTAGATGCCCCAAACACCTGCTACCTATCAAGAAACTGCTAATGAAAGGTGAAAACGCATGTATAAATTGGTATAAATGATTAATATTATACAAAGGTCCCTAGAATTCCTGCAGAAGATCAAGGAAAGAGTATTGTATACTGAATCCGCAAAAAACTTAGGTTGTTTTAATGCAGAAAAACTGTTTGGGCTATTGCAAGTTCCTGATCCATATTATCTCCAAGTATAACATGTCTGCACACTGATCTTGTCGATCCTGAGTCCTCGATCAAACATTTCGAGCGAATGGTCGATCCATAAGTTGTTTCCTTTTTGTATATAATCTTTAGGGAGATAAGCTGATTCTGCTGATAGATGTTTTCAGGAATGACTTCGAGCATCCACTGAAGATAATTAGCATTATTGACATGCCCATTAGTATCAATATCGCTGCGTCTAACTAAAAAGATCTGTTCTTCTTCACTCACACCTCCGCCTTTTGAAATAGCTTGTAGCTGATCAAAGGGGTCTTCAATCGCTCGTACTGGGTCCAATCCGTAAGCATCTCGGAATTCGAGGCCAATTCTTAAGGGTCTCTTTGTCTCTGTATTCATAAATATCCATAAAGACGTCGCTCTGCCAATAACCTCCTCCCTATAGTTCTTAATCAAGAATTCCCTCGTTGCATAAAACCGTTCGAAGTTAGACGGCCAAGTCTCAATGATGACCATTTCGCCGTATGTAGGGTACTGATCGATCTGGAGATGCCAACGGTTTAAAATCCAAGCTCGTTGTTCGGATCTTAAACGCCCAACCCCATACCCAACTGACTCAGAATGAGAGATTGCTGCATCTTCTAAATAATATAATATGGTCAGAGGCGTGGCCTTCTCCTGAGGGTTGACTTCGTGATAATGGACTTCAAATTCCATTCTAAATCTCGGGTTCAGCATAGTTTTACCCACCTACTCGTTTCATTCAGATTTTATCTGTGCCTTGAATTGTGTATCGTAAATTTTCCTATAGAGACCCTCTTTTTTTAATAATTGCGCATGGTTTCCACTCTCTGCAATCGTCCCATTGTCAATCACAAGAATCTGATCAGATGCAAGAACCGTTGATAAGCGATGTGCAATTACAAAACTTGTTCTATCCTTCAACAAAGGCACCATTGCCTTTTGAATATACAACTCAGAGACCGAATCTAATGAAGAGGTAGCCTCATCAAGAATGATAATTCTAGGGTCTTTCAAGATCACCCTTGCAATAGAAACTCTTTGTTTTTCTCCCCCTGATAACTTTATCCCTCTATTCCCTACCAATGTTTTATAGTGATCCGGCAACGTCATAATAAAATCATGAATATAGGCCAACTTACAAGCCGTTATTATCTCTCCTTCCGTGGCATCTTCTTTTCCATATCTCAAATTTTCTTCTATTGTGTCATTAAAGAGATATGGCTCTTGCATCACGATCCCTATCTGCTGTCGAAGCGACTCCAAGGTTACATCCTTGATATCTCGACCATCTATTTTAATACGGCCGTTAACGACTTCATATAATCTTGGAATTAAATTTGTGATGGTAGTTTTTCCTGCACCGCTGGATCCAACCAGTGCCACCATAGTGCCTGGATTTACCGAAAAATTGATATCTTCTAGAACTTTAACCGCACTGTTATAAGAGAAATAAACCTTTTCAAAGTCAACCTTACCTTTTATTGACTCTAAACTGGTAGCGCCTGGCTTATTTTCTATCTCCTGTTTCAGATCGAAATACTCAAAGATTCTTTGAAACAAGGCCAACGACCTAATAACATCAATATGAATATTAGACAGTTGTGAAACTGGCAAATAGAGCCTTCCCAATAGCGCCACAAAAGCTATTATGCTCCCTATCGTTATCTCACCCTTAATAAATAAATACCCTCCATAAAAGTAAATAAGCATCGGTCCAATGGATATAAACGTGGTTATCGTCATCCTAAACCATCTACCCACAACCGATTCCCTTATTTGAAGGTTTATAACCTCTTCGTTCGTCTTTGCAAATTTCTCGTATTCATCCTTCTCCTTAGTAAACACTTTTGTAAGTATGGTTCCGCTGATGCTAAGTGTCTCCTGGACAATCTGGTTAAGCTCACTCATCTTCCCTTGACTCTTAGTGGCAATTTTCCATTTTACTTTACCTACTTTCCTAGTAGGGATTATAAAGGTTGGTAGTATAATCATACCTACAACTGCAAGCTTCCAGTTCATCGTTACTAGTACAATGGCTGTGGAAATAAGAACAATGAAACTACTTAAAGCATTCACAACAGTGGAGTTAAAGATATCTTGAATGCCATCAATATCACTCGTTATTCTGGTAATAATCTCCCCAGGCTTTGCAGAGGAATAAAAGTTTAAAGACATCTGCTGCAAATGGGAATACATTTGATTCTTCATATTCAATATTATATGTTTGGAAATCCAAATACTTAAATAGGACTGAGCTACTTGTAAAAGTCCAAGGAGTATCGTGATCCCTATGGAAACAACAATTAAAAGGCTTAAAAGCTTAAGATCCTTCTGTGGTAATGCCTTATCTAAAATATTTCTAATGAGCATCGGTGGTACAAGCCCCAGTATAGAAGCTACGATTATTGAGCCAATGACAAGAAGCATTTGCATCCAGTAGGGAAAAAAGTAGCTCAATATTCGACCTAGCATCTTTTTCGTAACCTGAGGCATCTCTATTTTTTCATCTGCAAATCTCATTCTGCCGATTCCTTGTTTCATGTTACCAACTCCTATAGTTTTGACACCGAAAACCTACAATGATTATAACATAGTTGTTTCCATTAGAAATTATAAGACCAGCTACAAGTAATGGCGACAACAAAACAGACCATAAAATCGACTTTACTAGCCAACTTTATGGTCTATTCTTGCGGTTTTCGAGTCCCTACCACATTGAAATCCTGACAATTGTTTAAGTAGCTAGTTATGATATTCCAAGCTGGCGTATGGACTCAAGAATTAGCGCTCCACGAACTTTCTCACTATAATTAAGCAAAAAAAGAAACCCCAATCACATGAGAGATTTCTCAAAAGGCTTTGACCCCGAATTATTATACCTTTTTACAATTATGACAATAGCCATATATTTCTAACTTATGGCCGGTAACGTCGAAATCAATTTTCTTTTTCAAACTCAGCTGAAGTTCTCCTATAGGGCACTCTTCAATAGAAATCTCTTTGTGACAACCCACACAGAAAAGATGGTGTTTATGCTCGTTGTGATTAAGTTCATACCGTGCTTTACCATCATCCATTCTGTTTGATTTAATGACCAGATTTTTAGAAGCAAATGTATCAAGAGTCCTATATACTGTCGAAAGATTAATAGACTCCGTCTTTTCCTGTAACGAAATAAATAGCTGTTCCGCTGTCAGTGGAGATTCTGACTGTTCGAGTAATTCTAGAATGGCATTCCTATGTTTAGTACTTTTAACCCCCTCTTTTTTTAAAACTTCCTTATATCTAGTGTTTTCTTCCAAAACGATCATCCTTTAATTCTTAATTATAGTTTAATCTATGTTCATTTTAATACTTTTAAATATTTTAGCAATCTTTAGGACAATAAAACTTGTCTCGGCTTTACTTCAACATCCAACTTCAATTGTATAGGATTTTATTCAACGATATAAAGAGTTTAGAGATGGTTTACAATTGTCAATAATAGAGTATAATTTTAAGAGGGTCTGCAAATGCAAAGCACTTGCATCTGCCAAAGAGGAAAAGGGGTAATTCAATGTATTCAAAATCGATTAAGTATCTTTGTCTTATTTTATTGAGCTTGTTAGTGTTAAGTGGGTGTGGGGCTAACAACGAGTCTAAGGCTACTGTTAGTCAAGCCGCAGGTTCTAGCTCAGTTACAAACAGTACCGAAAAGTCGATAACAATCGCTGCTTCATTCTACCCGATGTATATCTTCGCTTTAAACGTTGCAAAAGACATGCCTAATGTCAACGTTATCGATATGACTAAGCCCACGGCAGGATGCCTTCACGATTATGCGGCAACTCCTGCAGACATGAAGAATCTTGAGGGAGCAAAAGTCCTCATAACCAACGGAGCAGGAATGGAATCCTTTATGGATAAAATTACAGGCCAAATGCCAAATCTAAAAATCGTTGATTCCAGTAAAGGGATACCGTTAATTAAAGGGGCAGGCGATGTAGGAGATAATCCTCATGTCTGGGTGAGTATTTCTAATGCCATTGTACAGGTGAAAAATATTGGGGATCAACTCTCTTCACTAGATCCCACTAATGCCCCTAAATATAAGGAAAACACCAATGAGTACGTTAAAAAATTGGAAGTAGAAAGAGATAAAATGCATCAAGTATTAGATGGTGTAAAAAACCGTGATATTGTTACGTTTCATGAGGCATTTCCTTATTTCGCAAAAGAATTTAATTTGAACATTGCAGGGGTCATTGAACGCGAACCAGGTTCGGAACCCAGTGCCAAGGAATTGGCAGCAACAATAGATCGGGTAAAAAGTCTGAAGGTAAACGCCCTCTTTGCAGAACCACAATATTCTTCGAAAGCGGCAGATACTATTGCTAAAGAGACTGGTGCCAAAATTTACACGCTTGACCCAGTAGTAACTGGACCTATGGAAGCAGATGCTTATCTCAATATAATGGATAGCAATCTTAAAACGTTGCAAGAGGCTCTAAAATGAACATGATACAACCTAAATGTACTCATAGTTGTCAAGGAACATCCTGTAAGTGTGGGCTATGTTGTACGAAAGTTACAAATTTTGGTGTCTCTCGTGGTGGAACAGAAATATTACGAAATGTCAATCTCCACATTCACTGCGGAGATTTGACGGCGATTATCGGTCCTAACGGTGCTGGAAAAAGCACGCTCCTTAAGGCTATCTTAGGTGAGGTCCCTCATACTGGAGAACTTCAATTTCTTGATGCCAAGAACGAAGGAACAACTAAACCGACTATGGGTTATGTCCCACAGAAGCTTGATCTCGATTCAAGCTCCCCAACAAGTGTCCTTGATTTATTTGCAGCAGCCCACGCAAGGATGCCGATCTGGTTTTCTTATCCTAAAAGAATGCGTGAACGTGTAAGGGAAACTCTAGCCCGAACTCAGTCAGAGCAGTTAATCGATAAACGCTTAGGTACCTTATCCGGAGGGGAGTTGCAAAGGGTTTTACTAGCTCTCGCCCTTGATCCAATTCCTCATCTCTTACTTCTGGATGAACCCGTGTCAGGCATTGACCAAAGGGGTTTAGAGTTATTTTATAAAACACTGTCTATTCTTCGAAAAAATTACGACTTATCGATTATCTTGGTTTCCCATGACCTAAATTTGGTAGCGGAGTACGCCGATCGTGTGGCCTTTATCAACAATAAAACGATAGAATGCGGGGGAACCCCAGAAGAAGTATTCAGTAACGAAAAGGTAATCCAAACGTTTGGTTTAGATTGGTCAAAACGCATTCTAAGAAACGAGAAGGACAGGGTGGATAATGCATTTATGGTATAGTTTGGTGGAGTTGTTGCTGCCTTTCGGCTGGTTACAGCATGCGTTTATGAAGAATGCACTCCTGGGGGTTTTGTTGGTAACGCCCATTTTCGGATTGCTGGGTACAATGATCGTCAATAACAAAATGGCCTTCTTTTCTGATTCATTAGGCCACTCTGCCTTAACAGGAATTGCGATTGGAGTTATACTGGGCATAAAAAATCCTATCTGGTCTATGCTCTTCTTTTCAGTATTGATTACAATAGCCATTCTAGTTGTCAAAGAAGCAAATACGGCTTCGACTGATACTATCATTGGGGTGTTTTCTTCTACCGCAGTAGCCCTTGGCATAGTAATATTGTCTCGAAACGGCGGTTTTAGCAAATACTCAGTTTATCTTATTGGTGATCTGTTGAGTATTAACCCCACCGATTTGTTGACACTAAGCATTGTCTTTGTCCTAGTGATTGCCTTATGGAGCGTAATTTTCAATCGACTTCTCATGGCAAGTATGAATCCTTCCCTGGCACGTAGCCGAGGAATTAATGTTCGACTCTATGAGTATTTATTTACCATGATGATGGCTGTTATCGTGACAATTTCTATTCAATGGGTCGGAATACTTATTATCAGTTCACTGCTCATATTACCGGCCGCTTCTTCACGGAACATCGCAAAGAATATGAGGCAATACCATATCTACTCGGTGTTAATCGCTCTGATTTCGGGCGTGTCAGGATTGATTTTATCCTATTTATGGGGAACCGCTACAGGGGCAACCATAGTGCTAATCTCATCAGCCTTTTTTGCCGTAACGTTTATTGTCAAGTTGAGACTTGGCTGAAGACTATCGACGCCCCTTCGTTATCTAGGTATAGTTTAGCGCTCACTTTATTTAACTTAAAGTGAGCGCTTTTTTCTTGTCCACAATATTTGGTTAAGGAATGATTCCACGAGAATAATCTTCCTCCAACTTTTCGTTTGATTTTTAATCTATCCTTCTATTTGTACTGTATTTAATATCAATTACCCGGATGGAAAGGGTATTTTAAGCAATTCATGTATTACTTCAATTTCTACTCAACGATGACGATTACCGAAGTCCTATGTGAGAGATATACAAATATTCTTAAATATCTTCACTGGACGTGGTATGTTACTTGGACAACTCTTCTTATAACGTTTTATCTTTCTCGACAGTATTACCTTTGGTTCTTTAAGTTAAAAGGTAATACACTAAGCTCTTAATTTAGGCCATACTTTTCTGTTTATTTATTTTGAAAAGCTAATTCCAAAGGATAGAACCCTAGAGATGACATAAACTATGCTACAGTATGCTTTTATCTATATCAACTACGGAGGAGGACCTTCGATGAATTTCACAGATAATCGAAAATCTACGTCCGTGGCAGTGCACCCCGAACTACGGCGTACCTTACTGGCGAACCCGACTCATGAATCCCTAAGAACGATTATCGAGTGCCAAATCTTTGATCACCCCTGTCCGCCTCTCATGGACGACATCCTGTGCCTATTACCCACTTGGGAACAACAGGCCTGTCAAGGGAATGAGATTTTAGCGACCCTGATTCAATACATGACACAGCACTCCCTAAGTTATATGAAAAATGAGGAAATGATTCAAGCCAACCTCCTGCGCATTCGAATTTTGGCTTCTACACCAGGAATTTTTTCCTTTCCACCGTTTGAAATTCAAGAACACCTCGTTCGATTCCTGCAATCATCTGAAGTTTTGGCTGACCTTCCTGCATTAGAGGTAGTATTCTTTTCCATGGATGAAATCTCTCCCCTTGCTTCTGATTTAAAACGTCTCCGCCTGACTCCCCACAGTCGTCGCTACATTCAAAACCTATTCCATCCTGAACGTCGCGAAGCTATCCTATCCGTTCTAGCTCATATTGCGAAGGTTTACCCCTTAATTTCTACTTGCCGTAAAGCCTATGCGCTCATGCTTTCCCTCGATAATCCTGACATCTGGGGAACACATCCCTTTTGCCTCCGCCTCATCGCCAATCGCTTCTGGGACTATGAATTAGTGGATGGAATGCAAATGTAATTGTACGTTAGCTTAATGAGCACGTTAGCGGAATTGCGTCAATGAGCGCAGACGGTTTTGCGTTTTATCAAACATCGTCAAGCGAGTAGCAATACAGCGTGTGCGAACATGCTAAGACACTGACTCCTCTACTTCAAATAAATGCAGCGCTCCATACTTGGGATATACGGGGACCATTCATCATCCGGATGGTTCACTTTCGCTTGTTCAAACTGGTAAAGCTCGGCATCCATAACATCAGCATAGTGGAGCACCAAAGCTTCCATTAGCTTCGGTCGTTTAGGAGATTGCCATTCATATTTTCCATGATGACTAGTAATAATATGAACCAACTTGGATCGTAACTCACGCGGAAAATCCGGGATTTTCGCGATCTCTTCAGTTAAAAGCTCGATGCCTAAGATTATGTGTCCCAGGAGCCGCCCTTCCGTTGTAACCTTAATCCCTCTGTCATAAGAATACTCCCCGATCTTTCCAATATCATGCAAAAGCGCCCCAGTCAGAACTAAATCGCGATTTATTGACGGGTAATGCCCGGCAATTCCATCCACAATCTCAGCTACTCTAACACTGTGCTCCCAAAGCCCACGAAGATAGGCTTGATGGATTTTCATGGCAGCAGGGGCTTGCCTATAGGCCGTTCCCCATTCCGGGTGGGCTAAAAACTGTTCTAGCAAGGCTTTCAGTTCAGGCTGGGTAATCTTATCCAGAATACTCTTTAAGCGATTTTCTAACTCTTCAGCTGTGACAAGAGAACTCGGCAAAAGGGCGGCTAAATCCACACTTGCCTTGGCAATCATCCGAATAGTTTCAATCGTGAGATCGATAGTTCCACGGTATTCGGAAGCGACCCCTGTAACGTAAAAGACATCCTGGTCTTTTAGCCACATTAGAACTTGTGGTTTATAATCCCATATTTTCCCTTGAATCGTTCCTGAGCGGTCTTGGCATATCAATGAGAGGTATGCTCCCGGCTTTTGCCTAAAAGGGACTTCTTTCCACTCG
Source organism: Desulfosporosinus sp. Sb-LF (assembly GCF_004766055.1). Taxonomy (NCBI): domain Bacteria; kingdom Bacillati; phylum Bacillota; class Clostridia; order Eubacteriales; family Desulfitobacteriaceae; genus Desulfosporosinus; species Desulfosporosinus sp. Sb-LF. The sequence continues at coordinate 268,925 of NZ_SPQR01000003.1, forward strand.
TTGACCAGTAGGGTTCCCTCAAACCGTTCTCCAGCCTTACAATCCTTCAGCATTAAATTCATCCTTTCATCTACTGCTCTTATAATAACCATTATAACAAATTGCGCTAAGACACTGAAACCCCACGCGTTATATGCGTGGGGTTTCAGTCATCGCTTGATAGTCTCCTTAATTATTAACAGCATCCTGTAGATTAGCATACTCTTTAGCAAATATTTTTTCCGGGTCTAGAATAATAATCATCCGATCTTCAAGCTTTCCGATACCGGTAATGTAATTAGTACTGGCACTGAGAAAATCAGGCACCGACTGTACCTGTTCATCATTCAACTTAATAATATCTGTAACCTCATCTACAATACAGCCAGTCGCTGATTCGTTAACATTTAACATGATAAACTTACTTTCGCTAGAGATTTCCTTTTCGATTAAATCAAACTTAGTCCTTAAGTTGAAAATATAGCTTATGTTCCCACGTAAGTTTATCATACCTTCTATCGATTTATCTGTACCCGGCAATGTCTCTACTTTAAATTTTCTTGCCCGTAAAATGCCATTAACAGCTGAAACATCAATACCATATTCCTTATTGTCTAATTCAAATACAACTAATTGAATGCTCACAAATGCCGCCTCCCTTCTATAAAATTCCTACTTACTGGGCATTCGTAAGATCATTTAATTGTTCCGTAAGACTTGCAATTTCCATCACGCTTGCTGTTACTTGTTCAATAGCGGCGGCTTGCTGTTCGATTGTAGACGTTGTTTCATTTCCCATAGTTACCGTTTTGTCGACGGACTCCTTTATACTTGTCGTTAGTTCTTTAATTTTACCTACCGTTTCTTTCGAATCAGCTGAAAGTTTCCTGATTTCTTGAGCTACAACACCAAATCCTAGTCCAGCCTCACCCGCTCTAGCTGCTTCAATCGCTGCATTCAAACCTAATAATCGAGTTTCATCAGCAATATCTTTAATAAAATCCATTACCGCATCAATTTTGCCGGTTACCGCATTGACATTTTTAATCTCATGATTTAAATTTGTTTGATTGTTACTAATATCACTAGCAGAAGCCGCCAATTGTTCCATAGTTGCAGATATTTGTCCCAATCCATCGTTAAGTGTATTACTCACTGTTTTCAGCTTTTGCTGTTGATAAGCGGTGTTAGACATATTATTTGCAACAATAAACAGCACATTAGCCGCAGCTTCAATACTTTCCCGCGACAATTTTCGAATTTCTTGGACTGCATCGACATATCCATCCTCATCAACACCGATTTCGTTGGCAATTTTACGATACTTTGCATCGTTAGGAACATCCGTTAATACTTGTCCTCCTAAAATAGTACCAATCTGACGCCCTTCTAGCATAATTGGTGCTGCAAAATCTATCAGTCCTGCATGGCATTCGTAGATTACTGGTTTGCCTGTCCGGGCAGCTTCTTCTCCGCCTTTGCGGTGCGATTCAGCACAACGTTGGTCACCACATTCTGTAGAATGTGTATAATCCATACAAAATCGGGTGTAACTACTTGGTTTTGTTATAGGGGTACCGTCAGGATCAACAGTTACACTCGCCAAGCCAACTCCTTTAGCAAAATCATCTTGGAACCGCTGCAAAAAATCAATGTCAATAACATCTTTGAGCTTTACTGTACTTAAATCCAAATTACCACCTACATTTTTTCCATTTGCCTTTTGAGATTGACTCATTAGCCATTCCTCCTATTTTACTCGAATTAAACTCTATAACCAGGGAATATTAAGCTGAGTGGTTGTATTCGACATAAAAGGAATTTCTCCTTCTGTATTCATTATATTTCGACATTTTTGATAAGAAAGAACTTCGAATATGAAATCACTCACTTCTTATAATTCTCCAACGTTTCAAAAAACCGCTCGAGAACGCTGCATAACCCCATTCCAGCCATTCAAGAATTAACAGTCCATTGTTCTTAAACTTTAAAGCTTAGCCTTGGTAGTAGTAATCACTTGAAACTAAAATTAAAAATGTTAGAATTAACGATATTGACATCCATTAAGGAGATGACTAGCCGTGGAAAACCTTATATCGAGCATTAAATTTAACTTTACACAAAAAGCTAAAGAATTCCTCCAAAAGGCTAATAAAAGCGCGCTCCATATTGAAACCATGGTCGTTACACAATGCTGCATTCCGCTCTCTATTCCTCCTACCGTACGCAAGGGAATTCCGCACAAACCCGAAAATTTCCACGTTTTTAATGTTGACGGAATCACGGTGTACTATGACCGGAATTTGATCCTAAAGCCAGAAGTAACGATAGATGTTCGAGGGCTAGGGTTTGCTAAAGGACTCATAGTTTCAGATTGGGTTATTAAATACTAAAGTCGGCCCTTAGGCCGACTTTAGTATTTTTCCGCATTAGAAGCATAGTTTGAACTTTATTATTCTAAGACCTGGAGGCTCATCTTATAATCGTAGATCAACCTATTAAATTCCTCCGGCGAACCAAATTCGCGGATTAACGTCTGCGCTCGTTGCAGCAAACGTTTATGTACTTCTTCCCTACTGATGAGAAATCCAATCATCTTCTTCATGTTTGGGTCACTTGTCAATTCCAGATGTTGTCTATACAGATGACTGGCTCGGGTTTCGGCCTCTACATCCACCTGTAGTATGTCAATAGGGTCAGCACTTTGATTAATATAGTTGACAACCCACGGAGCACCTTGGGAATTGGCATAGGTCAGCGGCGGTCCCCCTAATTTGATAATTGCAACTGAAATTAGTTCCATATGCCCTAATTCTTCTGCAGCAATTAACCCTAGTAGCTCCCGAACATACCGATTTGTAAAATTAGCGTAATGGTTTAAGTACTGTAGTGATGATGATAATTCACCATTTCTCCCTGCGTAATGCTCAAACAACACCTTGGCAAACACTGGATCTGGCCCTTTAACATGGACTGGATAAAATAATCGCTTTCGATAATTATACATTTTTCACCCCTCCCTCAAGAATTAAGAATCCTGTCTTCATTATATGAAGGCAGGATTCAAGGGGTCACAAAGGGAGGCTTTTCTATTGGAGGCCTTTTTCTCCGATATCTCGACGAAAATGAGCCTTAGGAAAATCGATTTGATCCACGAGAGTATAGGCTTTTTTCCGAGCCTGTTGAAGGGTTTTCCCGTCAGCGGTTATTCCCAATACCCGGCCGCCAGTGCTCCGAAGTCGCCCCTCGCTGATTCCCGTTCCCGCATGAAATATGACGGTACCGGAATCCGTCACTTCAGGCAAGCGAATTGGAATTTCCTTAGCATAGGCTAAAGGATAACCTGGGGCAGCCATCACAACACAGACTGCAACCTCTTCTTTCCACTCCAGTTCGACCTCAGACAAACGACCCTCAGTACATGCCCAAAGAATTGGCAAAAGATCCGATTTTAGTCGTTTCATCACCACTTGTGTCTCAGGATCACCAAACCGGACATTGTATTCCAGTAATTTTGGCCCCTGCTGTGTTAACATCAGACCCAAGAAAAGCACTCCTTGAAAGGGAGTCCCCCGTTCTCGCATGACCTGCAAAGTTGGTGACACAAGGTCTTCCATCACTTTTGATTCCAGCTCAGCCGTCCAGATCGGAGGGGGACTATAAGTACCCATCCCCCCTGTGTTAAGGCCAAGGTCGCCCTCCAAGGCACGCTTATGATCCTGAACTGGAACCATAGGCACCGCCGTTGTTCCATCTGAGAAACAAAGCAAGCTGACCTCTTGACCTTCCAGGAATTCTTCAATGACCAATTTTTTGCCTGCTGAACCAAATCCGCCGTCCATGATCTCATCCACAGCTTGGAGTGCGGTTTCCATATCCAGTGCCACAATGACCCCCTTGCCCGCAGCTAGGCCATCCGCCTTCAAAACGCAAGGCGCACCAAGGGTTCCAAGATAGTTTTTGGCCTGATCCGGATCATCAAAGACCTGCCACTTCGCGGTCGGGATCTTTGCGCTTTCCATAATGGCTTTAGCAAAGGATTTACTTCCCTCCAGCCGAGCTGCAATCTGAGTTGGTCCGAAAATTCGCAGACCCGCCTTTTGAAAAGCATCCACAATTCCTAAACTCAAGGGGTCTTCCGGCCCAACTAGGGTCAAATCAATTTTCTCCTTCTGTGCAAAATTCACTAACCCAGCGATATCCTGAGCGGGTATAGGAACATTCCATAACTCGGTTCCTGCATTCCCCGGCGCAACAAAGAGACGTTCAAGTTCCGAGCTTTGCGCCAGTTTCCAAGCTAGAGCATGTTCCCGCCCCCCATTGCCGACGATTAACACTCGTTTTCTGTTACCCACTGCCCTCGTCTCCCCTATTGTTAATGTTGGAAATGCCGCCGATGCGTAAAGACCATGATCATATTCAAGCGATTGGCCGCCTCAATAACTGCTGCATCCTTCACAGATCCCCCTGGCTGAACAATCGCTCGAATCCCAGCCTTGGCCGCTGCTTCTATCGAATCAGGGAACGGAAAGAAAGCATCGGAAGCCAAATAAGCCCCTCGAGCACGATCTCCAGCTTGTTCAAGAGCAATCTTAACAGACCCGACTCGGTTCATTTGCCCGGCCCCAACGCCGAGTGTTTGTTTATGATCTGTTACCACTATAGCATTTGATTTTACATGCTTCACAACTCGCCAAGCAAAATCAAGGGCAATCAGATCCTCTTCCGTCGGTTTTTGATCTGTCACAACATCCCATTCTCCAACTGACGTTGTCCCTCGATCCACCTCTTGAACGAGATATCCTCCGTTGATACTTTTGAAGGCCCAACCAGAGTAATAATTTCCATTGTCTCCCCTTCCAACCACAAAGAGTCGGAGATTGACTTTTTCACTGAGAATTTCCTGAGCTTCACGGCTAAATTCCGGCGCGATAATAACTTCGTAGAATGACCCTTTAATAGCTTCTGCACACACCCCGTCGACCACCCGATTAAAGGCGATGATTCCGCCAAAAGCCGAGACTGGATCGGCAGCCAAAGCACTCTGATAAGCCTCAAGGGGGGTGTTACCTAAAGCGACTCCACATGGGTTACTATGTTTGATAATCGTCGCTGCGCACGATTCGAACTCACGCACTATCTTCCACGCCGCATCCATATCCATCCAATTATTGTACGAAAGTTCTTTCCCTTGAAGTTGTTTCCCGTTCGCTAAAGTCCCCATACCAGCTTCTGAATTAATATAAAACGCTGCCTTTTGCTGGGGATTTTCCCCATAACGCAACTCCTGAACTTTTTGAGCTGTTAAACGAATCGTTTCCGGAAAACTATCGGGCGTTTCCAACTGCCGTTCTAAGTACCCTGCAATAAGACGATCATACTCCGCTGTGTGAGAGAAGGCTTCGGCAGCCAGTCGCTTGCGCATGCCCGCTGAAACGGTTCCTGCCTCGCGTAGCACCTTCACCACATCACCATAGGATGCGGGATTAACCACTACAGTAACCCGTCCATGGTTTTTAGCTGCGGCGCGAACCATCGTCGGCCCGCCCACATCGATATTTTCAATCGCCTCTTCAAAACTCACCCCAGGCTTGGAAATCGTTTCTCGAAATGGATAGAGATTGACCACAACCAAGTCGATAAAACCAATCCCGTTTTGCTCCATTTGTTCCCGATGCTCCACACTATCTCGTGCCAGAATTCCTCCGTGGATTAAAGGGTGGAGAGTCTTAACACGGCCATCTAAGACTTCTGGAAATCCCGTGACCTCACTCACATATTTCACAGGAATATTGGCTTCATCGAGAGCTTTGAACGTCCCCCCGGTCGAAATTAATTCAAAATCTAATGCCACTAGTTCACGGGCAAAATCAACGACACCCGTCTTATCCGAAACACTTATGATAGCTCTTCGCTTCACGCTAACTCCTCCTGCTACAAAATCTGAACGCTACGCCCGGTCCTCTTCACCTTTCCTAGCACCAGCAAACGAACGGCCTCCGGGTAGAGACGATGTTCCACCGCCAAAATCCTCTGTGCTAAGCTTTCTTCAGTGTCCCCCGACATTACAGGCACTGCTTCCTGTAGGATAATCGGTCCACTATCTAAGCCTTCATCCACTAAATGCACCGTACATCCGCTTACCTTGACTCCATATTCAAGTGCCTGGCGCTGGGCATGGAGACCTGGAAAGGCCGGAAGCAACGAAGGATGGATATTCATGACCGGAAAATTGGCCTGCCGAATAAACTCTGAACCTAAGATCCTCATATACCCCGCGAGGAGTAAAAGCTCCACCCGGTTTTCCCGCATCCAAATAAGAAGGTCCTCCTCTTGAGCTTGACGACGGGGATAATCGCTAACTTGAAAAACACGAGTAGAGATTCCTGCCTCCTTTGCTCTCTCAAGAGCAACCGTCTCTAATTGATCTGAGCCCACAGCAACAATTTCAATAGGAAGGTTACCATTTCTGCAGGCTTCAATCAAAGCTTGAAGATTGCTTCCTCTACCCGAGGCCAGAATTGCCGTCCTCAATAAGTCACCCCTTCTCCTGAAACGACACTTCCTATGACAAAGCTACTCTCTCCCAAATCCGAGAGTCTTTGGCGCATTATACCCTCATCTTCCGGCCGAACAATGAGGACAAAACCAATGCCCATATTGAAGGTCCGGTACATTTCCGACCATTCTACATCTCCTAAGCGTTGAAGCAAGGAGAAAATCGGAGGACGTTCCCAAGCTGAGATATCAATCCGAACTCCCAGACCCTTTGGCAAGACCCGGGGGATATTTTCCGTTAAGCCCCCCCCTGTAATATGGGCCATACCCAGAATCTCTCCCTCTAAAAGAAGCGGTAAAATTGACTTAACATATATCTTTGTCGGACGAAGCAAGGCCTCTCCGAGCGGCTCGCCCAACTCTGGAAACACTTCCTCCAAGGAATGTTGTTCAAATACTTTTCTCGCCAAGGAATACCCGTTGCTATGTAATCCGGTGGAGGGCAAACCAATCAGCACATCCCCCGCTTGAATCTTCGATCCATCGATCAATTGATCTCGATTCACAACACCTACTGAAAACCCTGCAATATCATATTCATCCTCGGCATAGAAACCGGGCATTTCGGCAGTTTCTCCCCCGATCAATGCACAGCCAGCCATCTCACATCCTTGCGCCACCCCACCGATGACCTCGGCAACTCGCCCTGGTTCTACTTTCCCAACAGCAAGATAATCGAGAAAAAACAAAGGTTCTGCCCCTTGAACCAAGATATCATTGACACACATCGCCACCGCATCTTGTCCAATGCTATCATGCCGATTCATTTGAAAGGCGAGGCGTAGCTTAGTTCCCACGCCATCCGTGCCAGATACAAGGACTGGGTCTGGATACTTCTGCAGATCTAATTTAAACAGTCCACCAAACCCTCCAAGCCCTCCGAGAACTCCCAGCCGATGTGTCCGGGCAACCGCTGGCTTGATACGTTCCACGACTTCATTCCCTGCTTGAATGTCGACACCCGCGTCTCGGTATGAATATCCCAAGGTTTATTCCTCCTTACTTTTCAGAAACTTATCTGGGAGCCCGACTCATTTTAGCTTACCGCAAAAATGCTGTGGTTCAAAGTTGTTTTTTCCTCGATTCAAACTCGAAACCGGAATAGGATATGCTCCATTAAAACAAGCTAAGCAAACATCATTAGTGCCTAAGGCCCGTAGCAAGCCTTCTTCAGAGATATAGTGCAATGAATCGGCTCCCACGAACGCCCGTATTCCCTCGACATCAAATTGATTAGCAATGAGTTTTTCCCGTTCAGCCGTATCAATCCCATAGAAACATGGATATGCAACTGGAGGAGAACTGATTAAGAAATGGACTTCTTTAGCCCCAGCATTTTTGACCATCTCCACCAGCTTGGAACTTGTGGTTCCACGGACAATCGAATCATCAATCATAACGACGCGTTTATCTTTCAAAACGCTCGTATTGGCATTAAGTTTCAGTCGAACCCCCACTTCTCTCATTGCTTGAGTTGGTTGGATAAAGGTTCGGCCAACATAACGGTTTTTAATAAGTCCTTCGCCAAAAGGAATCCCAAGTGCCGTAGCATAACCAAGGGCTGAAGCAGTCCCAGAGTCCGGGACTGCAATCACCAGATCAGCATCAATCGGGCATTCACTGGCCAGTTCAATTCCCATCTGACGCCTACTCTCGGAGACGTTTAACTGATCGATTGTGCTATCCGGTCGAGCAAAGTAAATGTATTCGAAAGCACAAAATGCATGCTCAATTTTCGCAAGCCCTGGGCGCGTGTGTAATCCCTCTTCGTCGATTACGACAATTTCGCCAGGTTCGACATCTCTCACAAACTCCGCACCTATGGTATCCAGAGCGCAACTTTCTGAAGCTAGGCAATACCGACCACCGATTAATCCAATACATAACGGACGGAACCCATGGGGATCTCGGATTCCAAACAACTTATCCTCAGCCAAGATAACCAAGGCATACGCACCCCTTAGATCCATCATAGTCTTAACCAGCGCATCTTCCAGGGAATCTCGGCGATACCGAGCGACTAGATTAATGATCACTTCGCTATCAATGGTCGTCTGAAAAACTGCCCCATTTTTGCCCAGTTCTTCCCTTATTTCCAAGGCGTTCGTCAAATTCCCATTATGTGCTAAGGCCATCATGCCTTTTTGATAGTGAACAACCAAGGGTTGGGCATTCGCGAGGAGACTTGACCCCGTGGTTGAGTAACGAACATGCCCAATTGCCATTTTTCCCTTCAAGCCTTTTACATCTTGGTCAGAAAACACCTCTGACACCAAACCCATTCCTTTATGCAAGGAAATACTATGTCCGTCCGAAACCGCGATTCCAGCACTTTCCTGCCCTCTATGTTGTAGAGCATAAAGTCCGTAGTAAGTTAAACGGGCTACCTCCTGATTAGGAGCATAAATCCCAAAGACACCACATTCTTCTTTTGGTTTGTCCTCTCCAAATCCAACCATTTTTGGTCCCCTTTCGCCCAAGCATCTTGACAATCTTTAATTGTGATTAAAACCGTAGCTTTAAGAATGGGCAAGGGCCTCTTTTACCCGTCGAAAAACTTCTTGGTACGCTTCTTCGACCCGTCCGAGATCCCTCCGGAAACGATCCTTATCCAGCTTCTCCCGAGTTTCTATGTCCCAATAGCGGCAAGTATCTGGGGAAATTTCATCACCGAGATAGACTTTTCCATCGACAATACCGAATTCTAGTTTGAAGTCAATTAAATCGATTCCCGCTTTGACTAAGATCTTCTTCAAGAGTTCATTAATTTTCAAGCCTAATGCTTGGACTTCTTGAACAACGACAGCACTAGCCCATCCCATGGCTGAAACATGGGATTCATTCACTAGCGGATCACCCAAAGCATCATCTTTATAATACAATTCCACAACCGGTTGAGAAAGTACATAACCCTCTTCTACGCCAAGACGCTTAGATAAACTTCCCGCCACAATATTACGCACAACAACTTCAAGAGGAATCATTTCTAAACGGCGCACGAGCATATCCCGGTTGCTGATCAGGCGAACGTAATGTGTCGGGATACCTGACTTTTCTAGTTCTTCAAAAAAGAGTGCTGATAACAGGTTATTAACCTCTCCCTTATCAGCGATTTGTCCCTTTTTCTCTCCGTTAAAAGCGGTAGCATCATCCTTATAAGCTACCCAAAAATACTCGCTTTGATCTGTATCATATACTTTTTTTGCTTTTCCCTCATACCGTAATGCTAACTTTTCCATGTTCTTACCCCTTTCAATATTGACGATACTTTGATTTATTATTATTGCTTTGTGAACGTACAATTTTATTTCCGTTTACCTAAACAAGGCCCAAACGTTGAAAAATATCTTCTACATGCTTAGTGTGATACGCATAATCAAACAGGTTGCTAATCTCTTTTTCATCTAAGTATTCTCGAATACTAGAATCTTTACTGATTAGGCTTTGAAATTGTTCTTTGGTATTCCAGGCTTCCATGGCATTACGTTGAACCTGGGCGTAAGCTGTTTCCCGGCTGATACCCTTTTCGACTAGAGCAAGCATTACGCGTTGAGAAAAAATCAGTCCGAACCCTTTATCAATATTCGCTTGCATCTGCTCAGGAAAGACCTGCAGCCTGTCCAGAAGCTGTGTCATCTTATGAAGCATGTAGTCTAAAGCGATGGTGCTATCTGGCAAGATCATACGTTCAGCTGAAGAATGAGAAATGTCCCGTTCGTGCCATAAGGCCACATTTTCCAAAGCAACTTGGGCATTCGCCCGAACCACTCTGGCCATACCACAGATACGTTCTGGTGTAATGGGATTTTTCTTATGAGGCATTGCCGAGGATCCTTTTTGCCCCTTTCCGAAGGCTTCTTCCACTTCATGTACATCGGTTCGCTGTAAGTTGCGAAGTTCTGTGGCCATTTTATCTAGGGAACTAGCGATTCCTGCAAGGGTCGTCATATAGCAAGCATGCCGATCACGTTGAAGGATTTGAGTCGATATCAGGGCAGGCTCTAAGTCAAGGACTTGGCAAACATGTGCTTCAACCTGAGGATCTACGTTAGCAAACGTCCCAACTGCACCAGAAATCTTGCCCACTCGTATCTCCTCACGGGCAAAGGCTAAACGTCTCTTTTGACGCCTTATTTCATCGTACCATAACGCAAATTTCAGTCCTAACGTAATAGGTTCAGCGTGAATTCCGTGTGTTCGGCCCATCATAAGGGTCTCCCTATGTTCTAACGCTCTACGGCTCAGGACTGCTTCCAGCCCTTCCATTTTAGCCATCAGAATATCGGATGCTTCCACCAGTTGGAGGGACAAGGCTGTGTCCAGTACATCTGAAGAAGTCAGACCTAAATGAATGTACTTTGCTTCATCTCCCACATTTTCTGCAACATTCGTCAAGAAAGCCAACACGTCGTGCTGGGTCACTTCTTCAAGGTCTTGTACCCTCTCCCATGAAAAGGCAGCCTTTTCCCGAATGACCTCAACAGCCTCCTGCGGAATCTTTCCTAGTTTGGCCCACCCTTCGCAAGCAGCAATTTCAATCTTCAACCACAGAGCGAGGCGATGCTCGTCCGTCCAAATTCCTCCCATTTCAGGAAGTGTATACCGTTCAATCAACCTCAAGTCCCCTTTCTAACATTAGTTCCTAGTTCATAATTCGAGATCCTCAAATATTCATTCTTTACATTGTAAAATTTCTAAACAGTTTGGGTTTAATTCCCATTACTGAAGTGTTTCTGTAATGCTTCATCCTTTTTCTCAATATCCATTAGCATTTGTGCTCGATAGGCTTTTATCTTAATACTAAGGGATTCATCTTGGATGGCAAGGATCTGTACCGCGAGCAACGCCGCATTGCGTGCTGCACCAATGCCTACCGTCGCAACCGGAATTCCCGGGGGCATTTGTACGATGGAGTAAAGAGCATCGATTCCTTCCAAAGCTCCGCTGCTCAGTGGAACCCCGATCACAGGTAATGTCGTGGCACCCGCTACAACCCCAGGTAAATGAGCTGCTAACCCTGCAGCTGCAATGATAAGTTTCCCACCTTGTGCTTCAAAACTTTTCACCCAATCCACAGTTCTTTCCAATGTTCTGTGTGCGGAAGAAATCTTAATTTCAAAATCGAGTTCAAACTGACGGAGAACCTTAACGGCCTCCTCCATGATTTTGTAATCTGAATCACTTCCCATAATAACTCCAATCTGACTCATTTAAATCCTCACCTCGCTCTCTTGATTTACAAACAGAAACCCAGGAGGGCAAATTCCTCCCTTTAATTCAGAGTGAAACCTACCCGCCTGGGCTTTTATCCCTTCGGTGTAATTTGATTTTTCAATCAAACCTGTACCACTCGGACAAATCATATGCCCTAGGTACACTTTCGCTCATAGTCAGGCCATTTACGGCAGCCTGGTAGAAACTTGCGGACCATATTTCCGCGGTTATATGAACTCCCTATGAAATTCCAATAAGCTTATTTTACAAGATGGTGTTATGAAGGTCAATAGAAAACCGAACGTTTATATATTAAATAATTAAAACGTTCGGTTAACCCCAATAATGTTTATCAATTTCAGAAATACGTATTTGCAAAATATCCATTAGTCTGTAGTAAATAAAGAAAGCAGGTTACTGAAAGCAAATCTGCACATCCCCCGGGGCTGATGTTTCGGGCAATGAATTCTCTATCCATCGCCTCTACAATATCCACTCCGTTTAAAATTCCACCCTGCTCAAGAACTTTTTTGGCATACTCTTGCGCAAAAGAAAGTCCTTTTAGCCCAGTTCTTGACAATATGTTAGTATCTCGAGTTTGGGTGATAAGATGAAGCAGAGTTTGTACACAACAGTCATTAATCGATAGACCTTCCTCCATCAGAGTCTGAAAAATTGGAAGAGAACGCTTCATAACCGTAGGAAAACCTTTCTGAGCTTCTCCGCGCACTCCTGTAATTCCATATTGGGCAAAAAGTAGTTGCCCAGACGTCTGTTTATTCAACTTGCTCTCTTGCTTTGAAACTAAGTCCTGTTCTACCAATCCTTCGCAAAGTTCAGAGCAGATCTTTGAGATGTGGAATGGTGTTGTTCCGCCATGCTCCATTCCATAACCGGCAGCTGCAGTGACCAATCCCATCGAAAAAATTGCACCTTTGTGAGTATTCACCCCATGGGTTGCCAAGAGCATCGCTTTCTCAGCTTCAACTCCGTATTTCCGCAGCCTCAAAAATAACCCATCTAGCGTTTTACTTTGTCCTCCTGCCTGAGCACATCGGAACAGGTAAGGATGAATCGCTGTGGCACTGTTTATAAAAGTAAATAAATCCATATCAGTGTGAGCACCACAATTAAAACGATCGACTAGGCCGGGCTTGGGTGAAGCAACGACTTCAATTAGTAGCGCTTTATGAGCCAAATTTGCAATATATTCATACCTAGAGTTATTGATGCGGATACCTCTTTTCCATGTAATGCAATATCTTATAGAACTGTCCTAATCTGCGCATTAAAATACTCATTTGCTTTATCCTCGATTTGACTCACCAAAGCTTTTATAGAATGGGCTTGCGAACGTCCACAGATTCTTGCATCCTCATTACACAGCAAGCACCGGCGGCTTGGTAGTTGCAGCTGTTTTCGGGAAACAATGTAGCCATCAGCATCCAAAACATCCATATCAAACAGCCTTCCTAATGGATGGTGTTCTTCAAGAGCAACAGTATATTTTTTTAGCATAAAAGCATCCATGCGCACAGCAATAATTGCCTCACTGCCTGTTGGCAAGGCTCTTTTTTCGTAATCGATAACCGTTATAGCCTCTAAAAGAGCAGCAAGACCCTCCTCATGTACTCTATTATACAATGTGGTCTGTTTTACCTGTCCTGGAATATTTAAAGTGAAGGATACCAAAGGAGCGTGGTACTTCTCCAGCCATTCCTGTTGGCAAAGTGCACGTTTTTCACGGCTTAGTAAAATCTGTTCCTTTGTTACCATATCCTCCTCCTACGGCCCTTCTTTTATTAAATACCAGCAATAATGTGCTAACCATTCCCGCCTTTCAATTGCATCACAAAAAATCGTTTATAATTATGAACGCAATGTCGTTTATATTATAACCATTGTTGATATTTCAAGCAAAAAGCAGAGTGAAGGAGGGAGTACCCAAATGAGCCGCACAACTCTATGGAAGAAACTAAAAGAACCGGAATAGTCGTATCTTCTGAAAACAAATACACTTCACTGAAGAAAAAGAACGAGCCTTTACTGGTTCGTTCTTTTACCTTCGGGGTATCAAAATCAGAGATTTTGGTCTATATGATTCAATTCCATGAAGCTGTTAATCTTTTTATAAGTTTGACCTTCAATGATTTCCAGAATTCGTTTATTGGATTCTTTAATCAAATTGCACTAATTATGACAAAATCTCACTTATCTCTTTTTCTCCTGTCTTAACTAGTGTCTCTACCTGTTCATCCGTAAACTTTCCCCCGGTCTCCAATGTCTTTAAAGTATTCTCAAATAGGTTGACCAATGAGCCATTTATCTTTGCATATCGTTCCTGGGCATTCTCAGGTTCCATAACCTTCTCACCCCAAATCCCGGCCATGCAGTCGAAGAGGAAGTTAGTAATTCTCCTCATGATCATAGCTAAGATTGCTACTTTAGGATCAGTAAGACACAGAAGACTTTCATAAGTTGATGCTTGAACCTCCAGACGCCCGGCACGCTGTAGATCTCGGTGAGCCTTAGTTCCTTTTAAAACAATCAGGTGGTGGTAGAGCATGTTAGCAGTAATCGCAAGATTCTTCATTAAGTCATTTCGCTTCAGAAATTCAAAGTTGACCCGGATATCCTCCAAGGATGAATCAGGCTCAAACATGATGAACCCAATATTTGGTTCGATCCCGTATTTGCGGAGAATTCTGATAGCCCTCTCGTTCTGGGCAACCGTCGTCATCTTATTTATCCGCTTCAGTGAACGGTCGCTACCGCTCTCCAGTCCTATGAGAATATGGCGCAGGCCTGCTTCTACCAATGCACTTACTGTTTCATCATGGATATCGTTAACACGAGCCTCGATGCCAAACCGAATGTTTCTGGATTTAAGGAGGGTGGCCAAGCGCAAGACTCGTTGCTGGCCTTTTTCACCCGGACCGAAAAAGTTAGGATCGGTAAAATAGAAATTCTCTATTTTATGTTTCGCAATTAAATCATCGATTTCCGCAATAATATTTTCCGGAGCTCGCCCACGCCACTGAGATCCCTGTCCATAAAAAGGGTTGATGTAGCAGAAAGTACACCCCCCATAGCAGCCCCTACTCCCCTGCAAGTTTACTTCTGGCAGGCGGAAGAGGGCTTCCGTTCGTACGGGAAAAGGGAGAGCGTTAAGGTCACCCACCAGTTCTCGCCGCTGGGAAACAATCGTGCCCAAGACGTCCCTCTGAGCAAGACCGGGAAATTTCTCAAGACTATCCTGTCCAGAGATTGCTTCTACCACCTTGGCAAAGGTCAGTTCCGGTTCGCCTAGGATCACAGAATCAATATCCTGACACTGCTTTAAGATGTCTTCGAAGTCAGTTGTCGGATAATATCCATAAGCCGTGATATAAGAGGATAGTTGCTCAACTTTAACCTTGTGGAGAAAATCATACAAAACCTTGTCTATCTGCCAATGGTAAACCATATGAACCCCTATCAGGTCCGGTTGCATAGCCTTTACCCTGCGCTCAATTTCCTGGTAGTCGAGCCCATCCAAGAATCCTTCAATGATTTCGACCTCATGCTCTTCACTTATGAGCATACCTGCAATATAGCCGGAATGAAGACAAGAGGAAAGGGGAGTATTGGCGATGTCATTACATCGTTCCGGGCAGACGTTTCGTGGGTGCTCTAATAATAGTATCTTCATTTTACCTCCTTCCTCACTTCCTGCCACATCAATACATTTCTGCACTGCTGAAGTGTTTCCAACTTGTATCTGAAGGTATTAAACGGTTCCGGGTTGTAGTAGGTGGGATAGAGCAGATCCGTCTCTGCGTCGATGACCCCTTGCGCCCTGGCCATCCCTTCGATCGCTGTGCCTGGTAGAATGCGAATATTATTCAAAATGATAGTTCCAAGATTCTTTTTCTTGCTGTGCAATTCATAAAGCTGTTCGACAAACTGAATACCTTTTTCGCAGGTCTTTTCCGTTTCCCCAGGCACATTGACCATAAAATGATAGACACTAACCACGTCCGTTTGTGCCACAAGACTTGCTGCTTTTAAAATCTGTGTTTCACTAAGATTTTTGCCTAAGATATCCAGTGATTCCTGGCACAGACCGTCGGGGGAGAATGAAAAACATTCACACCCGGCCCGTTCAAACAAAGCGACATTCTTTTTATTAAGCTGGTCTTCCCGCATGAAACCGTCCCATCGAATCTTAAGCTTTCTGCGCAGTATCTCTTCACAGATTCCCTCAAGGTGACCACGAGGAACGTTGAGTACAGGATCGGTAAAATGAAAACTCTCAATACCATAGTCTTTGTGCAAGATTTCCATCTCATCTACAACGGCCGCGGTCGGGCGGCAGCGCAATCGCTTCCCTTGAAGTTGAGGATAGACACAATAAGCACATTTGAGCGCACAGCCCCGTTTGGCTTCAATTCCGATCGTGGGAACGTAGTTGTTGAGCCATTTATAAAGCGCAGGGTTCAGTAATAGCCTATTAGCAGTGACATAATCCGCCATGTCAAAATTAGTTGCAGGGGGTGAAATTCGAACCTTCAAGCCCTTTCGTCGGCAGAGTCCGGGCATTGGGGGCGGATTGTCTATAGAGCGGAGAAGAGCCGGGAAGGTTACTTCTGCTTCTCCTACAATCCCATAATCAAGTTCCGGCAAATCTAGCATCAGCCGTTCTGGAAAAAGGGAAAAGCCGGTGCCACCCACAATCAACCAAGCTTGGGGCAGAACAGCGGCGATCATTCGAACCGTGACAATAAATGGAGAAATAAGCGAGCTGGTTTTATTACCCAGAGGATCAATATTACGTAAGGATAAACCAATGGCCTCAGGTTGGAATGACAAAAGTTTATTCTTCAGCGCTCCGTAAGGGTCTCTTTCCAGATTCATGTCCAAAATACTTACCTCATGACCATAGCCATGAAGGTGGCTGGCCAGGAGGACAATCCCGATAGGATAGACTCTTTCCTGAGAAATGTCTTCTACGGAAGGGGTTTGGATCATTAGAACACGCACGATAATTCACTCCAATAGCAACAGGGCAAAATATCTGACAAATTCGCCCTTGTCGCGCAAAATTCGAAGGTTTAGTCCCGCCCGGCGGACAGTTTCATAGACATCGATACCTGCTCCCTCCATTGAAGGCCTGGCATCCCGTGTATTGCGACATGTCCCGTCAGTAGTGTTAGCAACGCAGGTAGCACAAAGAACGCATGGACCTGCCCAATAAGCGAACGCTTTATGAAAGCCCGCTAAAAAGGCTTCTCTTTCGGCATTCAAAACCTGGGTCTGGAACATTTTGCCCGGGGGCTCCCCCTCCAGAAGCAGCGCGTGTGAAAAATCTTGCAGAGCGTCCCTGGTTTTTTGGGGAGAAGGACTATTTGGTGGGCAATGGCCTTGTCCGTACCGATCACATCCATACTGACAGCGGAGATCCGTCCAGTCAGCGACATGGATAGTTTCCGTGGCAATTGGAAGAACTTGTCCAAATCCCATGGCCTTGATCTTAGCAATCAGGCGTGTTCCGGCATCGAGGCGAAGACTTGCCAGTTTCTTTTCGTCCTTCACTGCGAAGATTAGAGCAGTGTCGGTAGCTAAAGGGATGAGCTCGGTCGTGTACAGTTTTGACATAGCTAATTGTTCTCGAACCCATGTTCCAGAAAAAATCCTGCCATTGTAAGTATTGATAAACATATTTAGATCAAGCAGAGCAGCCTTGGCAGAGCAGTGCTCTGGAAAGAAATCATGGATTACCAGGATTCCTCCTGGCTTGAGACAATTTGCAGCTCGGTCCAAGATTAGAGAAATCTCTTCTTCTGAATAGGCATGGATAATATTTGAGAGAATGACAAGGTCAAACCCTTCCTTAGCTATGGACCAAGGTTCCAAAATATTGCTTGGTATGTAGTAAACCCGTTTTCCAAACCCCTTCTTGTCCATCAACTCCTGTGTATAGCTGAGGACTTCTTGAATGTCCACTAAAGTTGCCGATAGTGAAGGAAAACTCCCCAGAAAACCGCCGGCAATCGCCCCAGAGCCTGTCCCTATATCAAGCATTTCTCCCTTCAGCTCAAGCCCCTCGAAGAAGGGCAGAATCTCTTCCACCTTAGTTTTGGCTATATTATCCATAGCGTTGATATACTTTCGGATCCGCTGGGCAAACTGCTCTGGGCCCTCTTCTTCGACTGGAAAATTCACTCTGCCGCCTGCCTTAAGACACTCGGTAAGGTCCTGCCACCCTAGCCTAAGACCTTTGCGCCAGAGGATCGAATCTCCTTGGTAATCACTCTTGCCTGCCACTAGATAGTCGCTGGCAAGTTTTGTATTATAATAACGTTTACCGCCATCACAAACCACTAGGCCTATAGCACAAAGAGCCTGAAGAAAACGCCCCAAACCAGAAGGAGGCATATCCAGTGCTCCGGCCATTTCAGCAGTCGTCATGCCTTCAGGTTCAAGCTGAGTAAAAACGTTCAGTTCTACAGCCGTAAACAGCACCTCAGAAAACCAGTATCCTGTTGACAAGTCTTCAAGGTACTGAGGGCCTGCATACTGTGGATTATATTGAAAAATGGGTGTTAATCCCATCTCCGAATTCCCTCCCCGCAGGATTTCCAATTGGGTTCAATGATGCAACGTTTTGAAATCGTTTGAACCCAAAATTAGTTCTATACCTGAATAGGATACGTTCCGATTCCAGCACTTTCCTGTCCTCGGTGCTGCAGAGCGTAAAGCCCGTAGTAAGTTAAACGGGCAACCTCCTGAGTAGGGGCATAAATCCCAAAGACACTGCATTCCTCTTTCGGTTTGTCCTCTCCAAATTCGAACACGTTCGCCCCCCTCTCCTCTCAGTTCAGTGCTTAATCCCTCAATTACCTTCACTTATGCGCTTCTGTAACGCTTCATCCTTCGCCTCGATATCCTTCAGCATCTGAACTCGATAGTCTTTAACCTTAATACTTAAAGCACTATCTTGACACGTCAGAATCTGTACCGCAAGTAACGCTGCATTCCGCGCAGCACCTATGCCTACGGTCGCAACTGGAATTCCCGGGGGCATTTGTACGATGGAGTAAAGAGCGTCGATTCCTTCCATAGCACCACTGTTCATCGGAACACCTATGACAGGCAAAATCGTTGCACCCGCTACAACCCCTGGCAAATGAGCAGCTAAACCTGCTGCCGCGATAATAAGTTTTCCACCTTGAGCTTCAAAACCTTTCACCCAATCGACAGTTCGTTTCAATGCCCTTTGGGCGGAAGAAATAATAACTTCAAAAGGAACTTCAAATTGACGAAGAACTTCTAGGGCTTCTTCCATGACTTTATAATCTGAATCACTTCCCATAATGACCCCAATCTGGTTCACTTGCCTCGCCCCCTTGTTTATGATGCCCTCTTTCCGCTAATAATCCATGTCCTTAATGTCATCGAAAAGCACCAGCTCAGCCTGGAAGATCTCAGTACATCCTGACCTAGCTAGCGCGTTATTATTTTAGTTTAAAGGTTGCTTTGAGTTAGCAGATTCCACCCGTTTTTCCAAGGTGTTCCCCAACTAATTTCATAGCACAGAAACCACCACACATAGAACAGGCTTCAGCACCCTCTTCGTTACGCTCTCCACGGATCCGCCGAGCTGTTGGAGGATCAATGGACAGTTCAATTTGCTTTTCCCAATCTAATGCTTTACGAGCATGGGCCATGGCTAAGTCCCATTCCCGTGCACCCTTAACACCATTAACTATATCTGCTGCATGAGTGGCAATGCGCGTAGCAATTACCCCTGCGTGTACATCTTCAGCGGTTGGTAAGCGTAGATGTTCGGCAGGTGTAACATAGCAAATGAAGTTTGCACCTGATATAGCAGCAGTTGTTGCTCCGATGGCTGCTGTAATATGGTCATAGCCCGGCGCAATATCCGTGACTAAATTGCCAAGAATATAGTACGGCACGTGGTGGCAAAGTTGTTTTTGGAGCAAGATCGTTGCTGGGATTTGGTCCAATGGAACGTGACCTGGTCCCTCTACCATAACTTGTACTCCAGCTTCCAGGGCTCGTTGCACCAATTCTCCAGCCACAATCAATCCTTGGACTTGGGCGCGGTCTAGTGAATCTTCGATACAACCAGGTCGGATAGCATCTCCAACACTAAGCGTTACATCGTATTTCTTACAAATTTCAAGAACTCGATCAAATTGAGCATAGAGAGGATTCTCTTGCTCGTGGTGGAACATCCAGCCTGTTATAAAGGCCCCTCCACGACTCACGATATCAGTAATTCGTCCTTGATTTTTTAATCTTTCAATAATAGACATGTTTAAAGCAGCATGAATTGCCATAAAATCGATGCCACGCTTTGCCTGACGTTCAATCATTTCGAACATATCCTCAGCCGTCATACCTACAACACTTCCGTGTTTGTCAATACTTTCCATTCCACCTTGGTAGCTTGGAACAGAGCCGACAGGTAGAGTGAAGTTTTCGATCACCTGATGGTGGAAAGCATCAACATCTCCGCCAATACTTAATTCCATAATCGTATCCGCGCCAGCCGCAACGGCAACCTTTATTTTATGGAGCTCATCTGAAAAGTCCACACAGTCCGGTGACGTCCCAATATTGGCATTTACTTTGGTACGAAGTCCTTCCCCTACCGCAATCGCGTTACAGTTCTTGTGTTGTTTGTTCTTTATGATCACGACCCGGCCTTGCGCTACCTTCTCGCATAACGCTTCCGCTGTAAGCCCTTCTACTTTTGCTAATCTTTCTACCTCAGGCGTAATAATTCCTTGTCTTGCTTTGATAAGTTGTGTCATTTTAATCTCTCCATTCTAAATTAAAATTTTTTCTTTTTTTACAATGGTACTACTGGTTACGCTTAACTTAGCTGAACTTATCATATCAGTTATCTGACCTTTGGCCTCGGCCTTCTGTCAGCACTCCCACGGCAGTTCTTGAAAGAACTCGCCAGCCACAGCCATGGCGCAACCCTTTTCACATTTTTTGCAGAAAGATTTCTCGCTCGAGTGGAAATCCGTTAGCCTTTCTTGATCTAAGGCTAACGTTTTTTGGGCCTCTACATTCTGCTCCCGTCGTGCTTGACTCATTTGAAGGTCCCATTTTTCTGCTCCTGGGTACCCTTTTGCAAGATCAGCTACATGAGCAGCAATACGCGAAGCTACTACTCCCCGGTAAACATCCTGCGCGTTGGGATAAGCTATGTGTTCAGCAGGTGTGACGTAGCAAAGAATATCTGCACCAGCAGCACCTGCCATGGCTCCTCCAATAGCAGCTGTAATTTCGTCATATCCTGGGGCTACATCTGTCGATACCGGACCAAAGACAAAATACGGAGCACCTTGACATACTTGTTTTTCTAATTTAACAGTTGTAGCAATTTGATTTGGTGGAGTATGACCGGGTCCCTTAATCATGATTTGAAC
Source organism: Desulfosporosinus sp. Sb-LF (assembly GCF_004766055.1). Taxonomy (NCBI): domain Bacteria; kingdom Bacillati; phylum Bacillota; class Clostridia; order Eubacteriales; family Desulfitobacteriaceae; genus Desulfosporosinus; species Desulfosporosinus sp. Sb-LF. The sequence goes on from NZ_SPQR01000003.1 coordinate 290,125, forward strand.
CCCTGCTTGTCTGCTACGCTTTACCAACTCGCCTAAAACGACGAGTTCTTCAGCCTGCGAACGACATAATGAATCTGCACCTGCACCCGGTCGCATGGCATCTGCTAAACTTAAGGTAACTTCGTACTTTTTGGCAATTTCCAGGATGCGGTCGAACATAGTATACAAAAAGTTTTCCTTATTATGATAGAGCATCCAGCCCATCAATAAGGACCCGCCTCGGCTCACCAGATTAAGGACTCGCTGATCTTCCTTCGCCGTTTTAAAGAGTCCGTAGTGAAGGGCGCTATGGAGAGCCATAAAATCCACGCCATCGGCAGCTTGGCGTTCCATAACCTTGAAAAAGTCTTCTGGCTCAAGCGCTAAGGCTGAACCCCTGGTATTTACAGCTTCAGCAAAAGCCTGGTAAACGGGTAGTGTACCCAAGGGCAACGGTACTCTTTTTATAATTGTCCGCCTTGCCTCGTCCATATTGCCGGCCGTACTCAGATCCATGACAGCATTTGTTCCTGCCCTGATTGCCTCATCCACTTTAAAAAGTTCATCAGCAAGACTATCCTCGTCTGCGGCTAGGCCAATACTGGCACTAACCTTGGTACTTAGGCCCAACCCGAACCCTTGGGGTTTTTGTGGCTTGTGATGAGTGTTATAGGGAATAACAATCCGTCCGGTAGCAACTCTTTCCATCAGGAGCTGGACATTCATCTGTTCATTTTGAGCTACCAAGGTAAACAACGGGATTTCCTGACCCTTTTGGGCCATTTCCATTAATGTCAACACCATAACTCTCCCTTCTCTGTTTAGAGTCATTACCTTGACAAAAACATTCGGCAGTGGTAAAAAAATAAAAAAAGTCTCTAATCACACAGTGACTAGAGACTTTTCCATAATCTCATCCACACTACTCTTGGTTCTTCGACAAGGTAGGCTTGGGCAAACTACAGGCAGGTCTCCTGGCTTACGGATCAATGTCTGAAGCACCTTCCAGGAACTACCCCGTGGCTATACTTCTTACTCCCCGTTTACAGTGGCGGGACCGCGCCGGACTTACACCGACTTCCCTATTCTCCTCTTAAGTGAGGCACCTGTAATTTTAAGTTTTCTAAGCGTAGTATAACCAATAAACTTGTGTTTGACAAGAGTTTTCTTAAAATTCAGACCGATACTGTTACCGAAATTATTTATCCACTTCCACAAACTAAGACTTTCTCTTTTTCCTTGGCAGAAACAAATGCCGAAAAATAAGAAGGGTAGCCTCAAATTTACGCTATCCTTCTTATTCGATATTCGGCAATTCTGGTGTTATCTTTTCGTCTGATCCTAATTCATCTGTTTTATAAATAGCATTTTTCGAAAAAATACTATACTCACCATCTTTATGTGTAATTCTTGAAACATGTCTTATATGAATCTTACATTCAGCACAATAACCAAACGCAAAATACTTTTTCAATTTAGTGACTTCCGTATCTTTCGGCACGAATCTGCCACAGCCTGGACACCTTATATCAGCTTTATCTAGTAAAGTTTTCAGATCTTCTAACTTCTCTTCATTTTCTTTCTGAATTCTTTCCCAATTTATGATTGGATTAGAAGAAGAATCATAAACCTTCTTGAAGATCTTCGCAGTATAAGATGCATCGCTCAAGGCATCGTGAAAGGGAGAACTTATTTCAATTTCAAGGCCTTCTACCGCGCCTTCTAGACTTGGTTGTTGAGTTAGACTCTCATAATTCATATAAATTTGTTGAATATTAATAAATTTGTCAAAAGAAATAGAGTTGAAACCAAAAAAAAGACAATTATCTCTTAACGCCAGAATATCATCATGCCCCCAAGAGCATAATACCGCTTCATTTCCAATCCAAGTATTGAAACTCTCAATCGCTTTTGGGAAAAGTGTTCCGCGAGCAACCTGACTCGTGTTAATATTTGTTTTTCTTTTTACAAAGGGGTTAATTCTCTTATAAATTACCGGCTTAATCAGCAAATCAAACTCAGCAATGGTCTCTAATTTTTCATTTAATTTGACTGCACCGATTTGAATAATTTCATTTTTTAGATCAGGGTTAGCCGATTCGCCTTCTCTAAATGGAAAAAACATATTAAATTCTAGATCAAATACAATATAATTCATATTGCCCTCCCATGTTATTCTCCTATTATAATCCCTCCTTCGAATAAACGCACAAAGAATTTTATCGTTTCGCCCTTCGAGTTTACCAAAAGCTTAGCTGCTGATAAGAAGAAATCCTTTGGTATTGGTTGAGTAAATGATCTAACTGCTGGCTCACTTTCACAACTTCACTGTCAACAAGGTCATGAGTTGACCCGAATTTATTGAGTTTCTTCCGCAATTCCTCTATTCTTTTCAAAAGTTTCTTTTCCACATAGATTCCTCCCGAAATGTCATTCTCAAGGAGAATCTTATTGCTTTTTTGGTGAAATGGCAAGAAAATAATATCCATTAATAGGTAATCATTTGTCGTAATATGGAAATACAAGTAGCACGAGGCATAAGAAAACCTACTTTTCTCTCTTTTATATAATCTTCATCAAAAGTACCTCATTTCCCTTAGCGTTATAGATCACTTTGTCACAAAATGATCTCATCAAGAAAATTCCACGTCCACCTTCAGCCTCTAGCAGACCATCAAACTCACTTACATAATTGCTCGCCACTCGTTTTGCAGTAACTTCTCCCGCGTTAAAACCTGGACCATCATCCTTAACCCTTATGATTAGTCTGCTACCTATTCGCCTTGTTTTAACACGAACCCGCCCACAAGAACCAAAACTATTGTTCATCGCTTCGTTGACAGCAACCTCCAGCATCGGTGCGTGGATTGGTGAGTTCCTTTCCAGAAATTCACTAATAATCACCTGAGCACGTTCGAGTTCCACTTCGCCTTTAATATCTAACACATTTATTTCCTCTAGATCCTGGCGGATTTCAATACAAACAGCGGAGAAGTCATCGTTCCTTTCGGGACATTTTGCTAGTTCCTCAAACCAACGCATATATCCTGTTAACCCTTCCTGCTTACTTATTCCGTTTAACTCGATCAGATCTGATACTCCATCGCTCATCATGCAATAGATTTCTCCAGCTTTGACGGGTATTATGTACGTTTCAATTTCTGGTACATTCACAATACCAAGATAGCAACCCGATAAGGGAACCAAAGTACACTCATCCGGCTTAGCGGCCAAGAATAACGTTATTCCAGCGCAGATAAGTTTTAGCACACCAGCTAGTAGATCGAACTCAAAATATAATAGGGCTACAAAAGAATCCTCATACAGATATTGCATGATTCTCTGATTAATAGTCTGAATGTCACCCTCCTTAATTACCTCACCCGTTAGTAGAACATTATCTAGCATCATTTTGAATGTAGCGGTTTGCATAGCTGTAGCCACGCCATGTCCACATACATCTATAATGTAACCACATAGTTTCTTTTGTTCTTCAAACCACTTGTAGTTAAAGAAATCCCCACTAACTGTACTATGTGGCACAAAAATCGAATTGACACTCACCTTGGCTCCAGCAAAAGGGTGTGGTAAAGAATCCTGCTGCACTCGTGCAGCTAATAAAAGTTCCATCTGAGTTTGCCGTTCTCGCTCTCGGAGCTTATCTTCGACCCTCTTTCGATCCGTAATATCAACGATACTCGTCGCTTTCAGGGGGCTATTGTTATCTTCACCCTGTGCAGGGTAGCTTTGCAGCCAGAGCCAGCGCGTTTCCCCATCTGATCTCGAAATTCTAAACTCCTCGTTTGTAGCTTCGTTCATATTTCGGAAACTCTGAGGAAAAGAATCCCGCATCCTCTTACGATCTGCCGTATGAATCAACTCGACAAGTGAATGTGGATTATCCAGCAGACTTTGACAGGTCATCCCAATAATTCTTTCATAAGCAGGACTGACGTAAACAATTCTCTCTTTATCTGTAATGAGGAAGATCTCATTGACTGTTTCAGCAAACTGCCTGAATTTCTCTTCGCTCGCTCGCAGCTTTGCATTTAATTGTTTGCTTTCTGTAATATCCATCATAACCGCCAGGGTAGCCTCTTCACGTGCAAAAATTATATCTGTACCCTTCAAAAGCACATTAATGATTTCACCAGACTTTTTAATAAGCTCTATTTCATAAGGGATACCAGTCGTTTCTTTAGCTCTATCTAACAGAGCTGAGGAAACGATTATGAAAGAATCTTCAGTCATAAAACCTTTAATATGGCGCCCAATACATTCATCTTCCTTGTATCCCAAAACTTTTACGCCCGCATCATTCACAAATTTAACAATACCTTTATTATGAATAACTACAATCTGGGGGGCATTATTTACAATTGCTGCATATCTTTCATTGCTTTGCCTAAGCTCAATCTCCATATTTGTCATTTCTGTAATATCTTCAAAGCACTCCATTTTTTCAACAATTTCGCTGAATTCATCTTTTACAACGGCAATACTCTTTAAAACATGCCTGATTTGGCCGTCTTTAGTTACAACGTTACATTTCTCATTTATTAACGGCGAGTCGATGGCATTTCCACACAACCCGCAACTATCCCTACATAATCCATGCAAGACCATTGAGCATTCTTTACCCACTACCTCTGCTGCAGCATAACCGGTTATCTCCTCGGCAATCTTATTCCAGCTATTGATCTTTCCGTCCTTGGCGACTGAAAGGACAGCATTAGGAACAGTTCTGAAAAGCAACTCCGCGTATTCCATCTGTTCCCTTAGTTGTTTTTCGAGCCATTTCCTTTCAGTAATATCTCTGGAAACCCCAATAAGTCCGGCTACGTTTCCCTGTTCATCCAGAAAAGGCGTTTTTATTGTTTCGGCGTCTATTACACTACCATTAGTCAGAACAATTTTTTCTTCATTCTTCAGCGTTATACCGGCCAGAAAAGCTTCTTGATCTTTTTGACGATAAAATTTAGCCAGTTCAATATCCTTTATAAGATCTAAATCTGTTTTACCTATAACTTCATCCTCATTTACACCTAAAACATTTTCCGCATTTGCTTTATTACACCCTAAAAACGCACTGTTCATATCTTTATAAAAAATATAATCCGGAATGGTATCAAGCATTGTTTTGAGAAATCTCTTTTGGTTAGCAAGCTCCATTTCTAGTTGCTTCCGAACTGTAATATTATTCGCAACTCCTAAGGTTCCAGCAACTTCGCCATCATCCCTAAAAAACGGCGCAACAAAGGTTTCTAACCACTTGCCACCCACTTCATTAGAATTCAGTGGATTCAATAATCTCTTTTTTGACGTTATTAACTCTTCTTCTATCTTTTTATGTTCCAGCGCAATTTTATAAGGAAAAATATTAAAATCAGTCTTGCCGACAATTTCCGTATTACTAATTTTGTAAAAATCCTCGAAAACTCTATTTACAATAATATACTTGCCGTTTTTGTCTTTAAACCAAATTAAAAACGGCATACTTTCAATTATTAACTGGATGTTCTTTAAATCCTGTTCCATCCTTTCTTGCTTTCTTCTTTCTGTTATATCACTAGTCGCTGTTAACAAATATTTATTATTTGAAATTTCAATTATTTCAGCTAACAATAATTTATTATAAATATTCCCCGTTTTATCTCTAATCCTTACTTCACTATTTATAACACACCCATGTTCAATTACTTTTGTTATAACATTATCTCTAAATTTCGGATCAAGAAAAATATTTAAATCCTTAGCACTTTTGCCTAACATATACTCTCGCTCATAACCAAGAGTCTGGACAAGGACATCATTAATGTCAACATATTCTCCTGTATCCACCCTACTGAGAGCCGTCATGGATAACTTACATCGTAAAGCTTTGGCTAATTGATCTTCTGCCTTTTTAACCGCAGAAACGTCTTTGCTTATACCATATAATACATCGGTTCCTTCCCACTTTCCCCTGAACACACGGGTTTCCACAGGTATATGCCTTCCTGATTTAGTACAAAGCGGTATTGAACATTTGGATATATCCCCAACCAACATGCCTGTTACCATTTCCAGTAATTCTTCACGTCTTACCGAAGGATGAATCATCTTAATATTCAGGCTTATTATTTCTTCTAAGGTATATTCCAATTTTTCTAAGGCAGCTTTGTTAGCCCGTATGATTCTACCTGTTTCATCTAAAATGAAAAGATAATCCTCTATTTTATTAAACAGCAAATCAAAGCTGTCCCTATATTGATTATACTGTATAGTGTGATCATTTTTTTCAATAATCATAACGAGTTACCTCCTGTATCTTTTACCATGCATGGCCGCCCCTTCTGTCCCACAATCTATTAACAAACCTGCCGACATTTCAATTTAGAAGTACTTGGATGATCACTTAGATAATTAACGGATTGCTCTTAATACAAATTAGGCTCTAGATCAACAGACTATCAATCTCGCCTAGAGCCTCATGGAGGGTATCCCATTTCAATTCTTTTTCGCATATATTCTATGGTCTTCGAATTGATTTAATTATTCAATGGTGAAAACTCTATCGAGCCGTGTACGTTTGATCAGATCCATTGGTAACCCCCGAGCACCAGTCAGCACAAACCTGCCGTTTTTCTCCTTAGTACGTTTATTGATAGTCACTAACGTTCCCAATCCCGAACTATCAATATAGGTAAGTCCGGAGAGATCCATCATAAGATCCGTAATTCCTTGGTCAATTATTTCTAAGAGATCATCCCTTAGTAAGGAAGCATCACTAACATATATTTTGCCATTTATAAATACAGTCGCATGGTTTTCGCTGATTTTAATCGAATGTTTCATAATCTATCTCCTTAATCATCAACTTTAAACCTAGTAATAAGATTGTGCAGGTTTTGAGCCATAGCACTTGTCTGCTCGGAACTCGCCGCTACGGTCTCAATTGTTGCTGTGGTCTCCTCAATTGCTGATGAAACCTCTTGTGCGTCCCGGCTTGTTGCCTCTATATCTTCGGCTACAACCTCGATTAGTTGCACAATTTTATCGGATGAGGCGACCTCATCGTTAGTTACCTTAGCAATCCCGTCTATATCACTTACTGTTTCCGCTACAGCTGACAAAATGTTTTCCAGCGATTTCCCCGCTTTATTGACCTCCTCTACCCCTACTTCAACCTCAGACAAGCTATGCTTCATTGCTACAACCGCACTATCAGTGTTTTCGGTGATCTTAGAAATAAGCTGTGAAATATTGCTGGCCTCGGCATTAGATTGTTCCGCCAGTTTTCTGACCTCCTCTGCAACAACCGCGAAGCCTCTGCCTGATTCACCGGCCCGAGCAGCTTCAATAGCAGCATTAAGTGCCAACAGATTAGTCTGATTGGCAATGCCCGTTATGGTTTCATTAATCATACCAATTTGTTGAGAGTATTCATTCAAAAGTGCGATTACTTTTTCTGCTTCTCTGGTCTTGTTGTAAATAGTATTCATGCTTTGCATAACTACGTTGACAGTGGCCTTTCCCTCCTCGGCCGCGTTTATAGAGCTTTCAGATTTAATGCCGGCTGATACAGCCTTATCCTTCGCGATCTGAATAAGGGCTGAAAGTTCGATCAGAACCTGTGAAGTTTCCGTGCTTGAGTTGGAGGCATCTTCCATTGACTGTGCAACCATCTGAGTTTTGCTAGAAATAATTACCGTCGCCGCTGATACTTCTGTCGAAGAGGCCGCCATTTCCTGTGATGCTGCGGTTAGCTCGAGAGAGCTGTTTTTCACTGCCTTAACAATCTCCAGCTGCGAAGCAATCATGGTATTAAACGACTCGCAAAGTTGCCCTATTTCATCCTTAGTCTGCACAACCGCTTTTACTAGCAGATTTCCTCCACTCGCCTCAGCCATTAACCCTTGTAACACCTTTATCGGGGCTGTAATCTTGCGGGCGGCAAACAGTCCAATTAAAATTCCCAAAATAGCTACCAGAACTGCTGCTATTAAGGCTACCATTTTAGCCTGTTTCGTGGCATTATACGTATCGTTCATAGCTTGATCAATCACATTTTTTCGGTAAGTTTTGGCTTCAACAACCTTAGCACTCATTTGACTAGACAGGGGCGCTAATTCGTTAACCACAATCTCCATGGCTGCATCTTTTTTGCCTTCCTTAAACAAAGGGGTGACTTTTTTCTCAGTGATCTCAGAGTATTTATCATTCAGTTCTTTAATATTAACGGATAGAATACGCGCGTCTTCCGTACGCGCCTCTGTAATGAGCTCAGCTTCAAGCTTTGAATTCAAATCAGCAAGTCTTTTGTATTCGTTAAGATACTCTTCTTTTCCATAGAGCAAATAAGCTCTGACATTAGAGGCCTCCGCCGTAGCATTATACGCAATATCATTGGTTTTCTGCAGGCGCGGAATTTCATATCCCTGAAGATTATCGACTGACACCTCTGCATTAGAACACCCATAAATGGTATAAGCAAATCCACCGGTCGCCACTAAAATTACTAACAAAAAGTAGGCTATCATTTTTTTTGCTAATGTCATTTTCATTTGCTTCCTGATTCTACATAGGTAGAAACCAGATTTCCCTCCTTTTGATTTCTAAATTGACTCTCGGTTTTCGCGCACCACAATCGTACGTAAAGGGATGCTTCTTCCCATTAAATGGAAGGGTCTTCATCATCGTCACGGACAAGCCTTTGTCACGACGCCTCAGATAACCAATTGACGAGTGTCTTCGTTCCTCGCTTAACAAAACACATTTATAAAGAGCTTGCGTTGCTATTCGACAATAATTAACCAAATCCCTTTATTTAATTGAATTCCGACATTAAACAATGTTTTTAGCCTTAGATAAGATAATTAGGAAACAGTCTGGTTCTGTTATTTTGTGGTTAATAAACAAGGACGGCGATTTAGAAGTCCCTAATATAGGATTTCTAAATCGCCGTTTAAACACACAACTAAAAAGTTCTTACTCATCCAGCATTTCCAGGTCCGTATTCCCACTTAAACGTTTCCAGGGGACTTCCTTTCTGCTGGTTCTTCCTAAGGGCCTTAAGACTTAATTTCTACATACATACTTTTTGGGATTAAATAATCTTCATCAAGAGTACCTCATTTCCCTTGGCGTTATAGATCACTTTGTCACAAAATGATCTCATCAAGAAAATACCACGTCCACCTTCAGCCTCCAGCAGACCATCAAACTCACTTTCATAATTGCCCGCCACTCGTTTTGCAGTAACTTCTCCCGCGTTAAAGCCTGGACCATCGTCCTTAACCCTTATGATTAGTCTGCTACCCATTCGCCTTGTTTTAACACGAACCCGCCCGCAAGTACCAAAACCGTTGTTCATCGCTTCGTTGACAGCAACCTCCAGCATGGGCGCATGCATTGGTACATTCCGTTCCAGAAACTCACTGATAATCACCTGGGCACGTTGGAGTTCCTCTTCATCTTTTATATCTAAAACATCTGTTTCCTTGCGATCCTGGAGGATTTCAATACAAACAGCGGAAAAGTCATCGTTCCTTTCGGGACATTTTGCTAGTTCCTCAAACCAACGCATATATCCTGTTAACCCTTCCTGCTTACTTATTCCGTTTAACTCGATCAGATCTGATACCCCATCGCTCATCATGCAATAGATTTCTCCAGCTTTGACGGGTATTATGTACGTTTCAATTTCTGGTACATTCACAATACCAAGATAGCAACCCGATAAGGGAACCAAAGTACACTCATCCGGCTTAGCGGCCAAGAATAACGTTATTCCAGCGCAGATAAGTTTTAGCACACCAGCTAGTAGATCGAACTCAAAATATAATAGGGCTACAAAAGAATCCTCATACAGATATTGCATGATTCTCTGATTAATAGTCTGAATGTCACCCTCCT